>JAAEMC010000449.1 GCA_024225895.1 Desulfobacteraceae bacterium
GAGTTAACCATCGGTCTTGATCAATTTTTAGGAGCAAACCATTGGAAAAAATAATAGTACTGGCCACAACAAATAAGGGAAAGACAAGGGAATTTGCACAATTGCTAAAGGATTTTCCCATCACCATCAAAAACCTGGGGGATTTCGGCCCTATTCCGGAAGTTATTGAAGACGGGCAAACCTTTGATGACAATGCATTTAAAAAGGCAAGCTTTACTGCCAGGGTACTTGGGTATCCTGCCATTGCCGATGATTCAGGGCTCTGCGTGGAAGCCCTTGACGGTGCGCCCGGAGTTTATTCTGCAAGATATGCTGGGGAAAATGCCACTGATAAAGCCAATGTCACAAAACTGCTGTCTAATTTAAAAGGCAAAAATAATCGGAAAGCCAAATTTAAATGTGTTCTTTCCATTGCTGTGCCCACCGGCGCTGCCCTGACCTATGAAGGAAGCTGTGAAGGAATTCTCTTGGAAGAACCGCAAGGCAACAACGGGTTTGGATATGACCCGATCTTTTTTTATCCGGATTTTAATAAAACATTTGCCCAGCTCTCCATGGAAGAAAAAGGCAAAGTTAGCCACAGGGGAAGAGCATTAAAGGAAGTTTCCAATGAATTTGAAAAAATCATGGAATGGCTGGACATTAACATGCCGCAATTTGAACGCTTTGACTGTAAAGGACCCAAAAAATGACACACACATCTTTTAAGGAACTTGTGAGAAGTAACCGGTCATGCAGACGGTTTGACAATGCACACAAACTGGATGTTCAAACTGTTAAGGAATTGATTGATCTGGCGAGAACGACCGCCTCTGCCGCCAACAACCAGCCGCTGAAATACATAATCACCACAAATGAAAATAAAAATGATGATGTTTTTGAAAGTCTTGGATGGGCTGCCTATTTAACAGACTGGAAAGGCCCTGTAAAAGAAGAACGCCCCAGTGCCTATATTATTCTAATGGGCGACACCTCCATTGCTAAAAATTTCTGGTGCGATCACGGCATTGCAGCCCAGACCATTCTTTTGGGTGCCAGGGACCAGGGACTTGCCGGATGCATGTTCGGGGCCATTAACAAGAAAAAACTGATTTCCCAATTTAATATACCAGACCACCTGGAGATCCTTTTGGTTATCGCCCTTGGCAAACCTGCTGAAACCATCCAGATTGATCCGGTCAAAGAAGACGGCAGCATCAAATACTGGCGGGATGAAAACCAGATCCACCATGTTCCCAAGCGGGCACTGGATGATCTGATTATTGCCACCTATTAAAACCAAATAAAACGATAAGCCAAAAACCGTGTTTAAAATTTTACTTGTCAATCCGGCCTGCCTTGATGAGCGGATCAGTTCTGAGGATGACCGGGTTGTGCCCATTGGACTTTATTATATCGGCGCTCTTCTAAAAGCCAATGATTATGAGGTCCAAATCCTCAACCTGGCAGACCGCAATGAAAATCCCCTGGAGGTCTTTTCCAGGGCTTTGGAAACATTTTGCCCGGATGTTGTCGGGTTCTCCATTGTCAATCCCAACCGTCTAAATGCCATTGAAGCTGCAATGCTTGCCAAAAAGAAGAATCAAAAAACTTACATTGTTTTTGGCGGGCCCTGCGCGACCTTTTTAGATGACCATCTGTTTTTAGCCTGCTCCGGACTTGATTTCATTGTCAAAGGAGAAGCCGAGAAAAGCTTTCTTCAATTGGTACAAGCTCTGGAAAAAAATGACAGATCTTCTTTTGACAAGATCGGCGGTTTGGTCTTCAGAAAACAAGGCGGTCAAATAAAAAATCATCCTGGTGAGCCGGCTGCAGACCTTGATGCCCTGCCCCACCCGTCTGACTATTTTACCTTTCAGCATCTTGCCATGTCCAGAGGGTGTCCCGGCAAATGCACATTTTGCGGATCACCAAGATTCTGGGGCAAGGCCGGGGTAAGGTTCCACTCTGCCCAATGGATGGTCTGTGAAATCCAAGCGCTGTATAAAAAAGGAATCCGTCATTTTTTTATTTCAGACGACACCTTTACCATGAACAAAGACCGGGTGATTACCCTTTGTAAACTCATCATTAAGAAAGGGCTCATTATCACATGGAATGCCATTTCAAGGGTGGATTATATTGATAAGGAAATCCTGTTTTATATGCGCAAAGCAGGATGCATACAGATCAGCTATGGTGTGGAAAGCGGATCAGACAAAATTCGAAAAGTCCTTGGCAAACCCATTGATCAAAAAAAAATCATCCAGGCCTTTCAGATGACCGTATCCCATGGGATACTGCCAAGGGCCTATTTTATTTACGGCTCTCCGGGTGAAGATGATAAAACCATCAGCCAAAGCCTGGATTTATTAAAAGAGATTAAACCATTAAGCGCTATTTTCTATATACTGGTCCTTTTTCCGGGCACCCATTTATACAAAAAAGCCCTGGACAAGGGGCAGCTTTCCGATGATGTCTGGCTTCAAAAGATTGAGGACATTCCCTGGTTTCAACTGGATGAAACCCTGGATTTTGATCGTGTCAAAGAATTTGGAGACAGGTTAAGAAACTCTTTTTTCCGGCATGTTGATCAATTTGCAACATCCATCGAGCTTGTTGACCAAAAAGAACTCTACCCGTTCCATGCCGACTTTCTCTCCAGGTTGGGCATGACCTTCAGCCATGGAGAATATGCCGGTAATGACAAGGTGGCGAACAAAAAAGAAACCGCCAGGCATCTTTACCAAAGGGCCTTATCCTATCACCCGGATTTCAGGGCCTTTTTAGGGCTTTCCATGCTTCTGCAAAAACAGCATCAATTTGCCGATGCCATCCAATTCCTTAAAAAGGGACTTTACCATTTTCCTGAAAATAAAGAGTTAAATACCTGTATGGGAATCTGCCTGATGAACACCGGTCAATTTATAAAAGCTCTGGATTTTTTTGAAAA
>JAAEMC010000450.1 GCA_024225895.1 Desulfobacteraceae bacterium
AGCACACTTACAAATTACAGAGATTATGACTTGAAATTTATAAAAAATGTGCTGATATAGCATTGATAAAATGGTTAATCATCGCTGATACCAAGTTTGAGATTGGCCTGTTAGATGGGCAAATCATCCTGATCGATGAAATTCTGACTCCGGATTCATCACGATTCTGGTCACTTGAGGAATATAAACCAGGAAGAAGCCAGAAAAGCTTTGATAAGCAGCATGTCAGAGATTGGTTGAGTAATTCCGGATGGGACAAAACACCACCCGGCCCAAAACTGCCTGATGATATTATCAAAAAATTTATAACCTTTTTATCGGTGAAACCATCTGAGTTGAAAATCTTAGATTTACTTTTTATAAGAGGAATTTATGCTTTTAAATAATATGGGCATTATTTTGATTTTCGCTGAAGCTATTGAATTTGAGAACCTGAACTTTTTCAACCATGCTGAAACTGTTTTTCCAAATAATGATCTTAAATCCCTCTACAATACATTTCAGCATAATAGCAAAACCAGATTTTCCATTATTAAAAGATCTTACATGGAAAATGCATCTGAAATGGTTCTGGAAAATATAATAGATTTTCACCGCAAAGACTATTTGTTAGATATCAAAAATATTGAAATATTAAGTATCGAAGAGATTTTTAATACTTCCACCCTGATATTCGAAAGGTCTGTAAACTATTATAAAAAAGCGTCTAAAAAGCTGAAAAGGCATGATGAGATTTCTATAATTTTCTCCCGGCTTGCCGATAGCCACATCCGTGACTATAAAAACATGACACAAATCAACTACTCCGCAGCAAGCTAACGGGGTATGGTTTATAGCCTGTTTAGTTTAAAAAGCAAAACTGCTACCGCTATAAACTTGATTCTGCAGATTTGTTTTTGGGAAATTCAGTCCAATCACGATTAAATCAGCTGTATTTTTAACAAATTTTAATACTCGTTTTTTCTAATGTGTAAAAAGAGGTTTTTTCTCCATTGATGAGATGGGGATGAGTGTCTGTGTTTTGGTCACATCTTTTACTTTTCTGACTTTTTTATGAACGAACTGGCCAATGATCTCTGCATCCGAAGAGAGCAGGTCCCTCTTCATCATCATCTTTGCGATCAGATCAAACACACCATGGACAAAATGAACTTCCTGTATTTCTTCAAATGAGTGCAAGCGCTTCATAACCTCGTGCTCTTTTCCAACTTTCACTTCAATTAAAATAAATGCTGATATCCAATGCTTCATTTCCGGCAGTTCAAAATCTTTTAATTTTTTCATTTTCAGCCTAAACTCCTCCATATCTTTGGGAATCAATTGGTCAATTCCAATACCATACTCGCGCTTTTTGCCTCTCTCCCACTGGTGAATAGAGATATATGTGTAAAGATCTGATCGGGTTCTTTTAGGAAAATGATATCCGATACGACTGTTTTTTATAATGGTCGTCAATGGCTTATAGATTGTTTTGTACCAATCCGAAGCTGCATCAGAAAACAAGGCATGATCCTTGCTGTTTTCTGAAAGAAAGGCATGATGTTCTTCTATTTGTTTTTCCAATCGCTGGTATTGGCCGACTTCTGTCAATTCAATTGTGTCAGGCAGTTCAGTTTTTGAAAGGAAGACAGATTTTTCATTATAGATAATATTCGCAAGTGTCTTTTTTGAAGGAAGAAATTCGGTAATCCGGGCATCGATAAACTCATACCCCAACTTCTTGGCCGCAGAGACCCGATGATTCCCATCAAGAACATAGTATTCATTTTTGATTTGATAAAGGATTATCGGCGGGAGGGTTATTTTCTTTTTAAATGCTTCATTGACCTTTTCAAGTCTTGATGACGGTCGATCTTTTTTTAAACGGAACTGTCGGTTGAAATCCCTGTATCTTCCCACGCTGCCAACTATTTTATCGAGGGGAACCGCTCGAACACCCAAATCTCTTTCATCATAGGCCTCTTCCATTTGCTGATTATCAGCAAAACTCTTTATACTGGTTTCATCATTTAGAAATAATTTTTTTAAATAATTAATCATAATTTATAATCAAACACATAGTATCCAAATGTATTTACAACATCAGTATTATTAATCCTTGTTTTCCTGGCTTTGCTGTTTTTAAAACTCGTGTGGATATGGCCGTGTAAAAAATAGTTGGGAGAATAATCAAAGATCAAATCTTTAAAACATTTAAACCCTTTGTGACAAGAATCTCTTCCATCATGAATATCTCTTGGTGGAGCATGAGATATGATAAAGTCAACTCCATTATTCCACCAAATTTTAAGTTTGGCCATGAATATCATTTTTTTCATCTGACTTTCAGTATACTGCAGTTGACCGCCGTTGTACCAATGTGATCCCTGCCATCCCATAATCCGAATTCCATTATATACTACAATCTTGCCATGAATATCAACGCATCCCTCCGGTGGTTTTATATCATAACCCGCATCATGATTCCCACGGATATAGAATAAGGGGGCATTGAAAACCGTTACCAAATATGTCAGATACTCTCCGGGCAGATCACCACAGGAAAGGATCAGATCAATCTCCTTCAAACACTTATAGGCTCCGGGTTCATACAGGACTGATTCCACACGGTCTGAAACAGATAAAACCCTCATTTTTGTACCTGCCCTATGCATTGTTGTCTTTATTATCTAAGCCTCTTGTCCTAATTATATGAAACTTTCAGAACTTAAATCAAGATACTTATAGTCCTACTTTTAATAACCATAGGCTATAGATATCTGAAACCCAGTTAGAAAATTCAAAAGGCAGCTACAAGATCAACCCGCTGATGTGAACCAGGAGATTATTTTTTGAACTGATCTATATTAAAATCAAAGTTGTCTTCCAACAAATAAATCAAAAAATATAACCTGAAGTTATAATAAATTAAAATTAGTATTTTGACTTGTTCTGAAAAACTATTGATAACGGTACTTATGAGACGCATTAAAAAAATATTTCTTAAAAAAGGATGAAACAATGAAAAAGCGCTCAAAAATTATAATTATTGGCGGCGGTATTGTCGGTTGCTGTACGGCTTATCATTTGGCTAAAAATGGTGAAACTGACGTTATTCTTATTGAAAAACATGATTTGACGAGCGGTAGTACCTGCCATGCGGCTGGGATGGTCACACAATTTCATACAAACCTGACAATGATGCGCATGCGTCAGTACAGTGTGGAATTGTACAAGGGGTTCTACGCCGAAGACGGCGAAGAATCAGGCTGGCACCACACCGGCAGTATTCGTATGGCATCAAGTCCCGATCAGCTCATAAGCTTGAAGCAGGCAGTGAGTAAGGCTCGCGGCATTGGTCTGGATATTGAGGTGCTGAGTCCTGAAGAGACCCAAAAACTGTGGCCACAAATCAGTCTTGATGAGGTTGCCGGCAGTATCTACTTGCCAATGGACGGCTGGGTCGATCCGCATACGGTGACGACCTATATGGCAAAAAAGGCCCGAGAAATGGGCGTGACATTTTCCACCAACACTCGGGTTCAGGACATTGAGCTGAACGAAAAAGGAGCGATTCAAGCAGTGGTTACAGACAAGGCTCGCATCGAATGTGAGATTGTTGTAAACGCAGCAGGCATGTGGGCCGGACGCGTTGCAGAAATGGCCGGCTCCTTTTTACCCATCATTCCGGTGCAGCACCAGCACATAACTACGGTTCCAATGGAAGACAAACAATTCCCGCCGACAACACCTGTATTAAGGGATCCGGACAATCTGGTCTATATTCGTGAGGAAATCGGCGGGGTACTCATTGGCGGATTTGAATTGAATCCGAATACATGGCACGAAGACGGTGCACCGTGGGCGCACAATGCAGAGTCGATCAGTTCTAACTGGGATCTATACGAACCGGTCATTGAAGGTGCAATGACCCGTGTCCCGATTCTACGTCATGCCGATGCACAAGAGTTGGTGAACCACCCTGACGGCTTTACACCCGATGCAATTCCGTGCGTCGGGCCCTGCCCGGATGTTCCGGGCCTGTGGGCTGGCGCAGGAATGAGTATTAACGGTTTTGCAACCGGCGGCGGTATGGGCAAGGAGTTGGCCGACTGGATTGTCAATGGGCTGCCGAACATGGATATGACTGCATATGATGTACGGCGTTTTGGTGATCATTATAAAAACATGGACTATGTCGCAGCCCGCTGTCGTGAAAATTACAAATACTACTACTACCTGAAATTCCCACTGGATGATTTCTCATGGGGGCGTCCGTTACGGACCAGCCCCTTGTATGAACGTCTAAAACAGGATGGTGCAGTCTTTGGCGAAAAAAACGGCATGGAGCGTGTGAATTACTTTAGCCCTGACGGGCAGTGGAAAATGGAAACTGAAGCACAGCGGGAGAACTTCAAGTGGAATCGTCCAGACTATTTCATACAGGTAGCAGAAGAGCATAAAGCCTGTCGTGAAAGGGTGGCTTTGATGGACATGAGCAGTTTCGGCAAGATTGATGTAACAGGCCCCGATGCTCTATCATTGCTGCAGAAAGTGACAGCCAACGACATTGACAAACGAGTTGGTTCACTAACATATACACAGGTTTGCGACCGCCGCGGAGGTATCCAGAGCGACTTAACAATTGCCCGTCTAGGTGAAAACGAATTCCGGTTGATTACCGGTACCAGCAGCACATCGTTTGACTTGGGCTGGCTGGCATTGAACCGGATCGAAGGCGATTCTGTTGAAATTAAAAATGTTTCAGCAGACTACGCCTGCATCACATTGTGGGGTCCTAAATCACGGTTGACTCTTGCAAAAGTAACAGACGCTGATCTGTCCAACGGAAGCTTCCCCTATATGACCTCTCAAACAATCACGATCAACGGAATTTCACTTCAGGCCAACCGGGTTAGTTATGCCGGTGAGCTGGGGTGGGAAGTCTATCCGGCAGCAAAAGAGTCGGTTGCCATCTGGGACATTCTGATTGCTGCGGGTGACGAATTCGATATTATGCCGGCAGGCTACCGCGCGATTGATTCACTCCGAATGGAAAAGGGCTTCCTGGCCTGGGGCTTAGACATCACGCCAGATGAAAATCCGCTGGAAGCAGGACTGGGCTTCAGCGTAAATTTGAAAAAAGGTGATTTCATTGGCCGCACTGCCATCGAAAAATCAAAAAACGAAGGACCAAGACAAGTCATTTGTTCAGTGTTGACAGAAAAAGATGCCTGCATCCTATACGGCGGAGAAGCAGTCTATTATAACGGCAAGCCTGTTGCCCGACTGAGAAGTGGCGGCTATGGCAGCACAATCGACAAGAATATAGGCTTTGCTTACATGCCGCCGGAGTTGGCTACACCAGGTACGAAGGTTGAGCTTGACAGTTTTTGCGTGAAGATCCCGGCAGTAGTTGCGCCATTGTGCAATTACGATCCCAAGGGCGAAAGAGTCCGCATGTAGACTGAAACAAGCTTACTTTAAATTCAAAAAGCCCGTCGATATCAGTATCGGCGGGCTTTTTACTATTTAATTGTTAACACAGGTTTAATTAGCCCGAATATTCTTCGGCATGCAAAATATGAAATGCTAATTCTTAAGTAAACTTATAAGTTATCAAGTTGATTTAAAAAAATATCTGTATCATTACACACGACGAGTTGATCTTTTAGTGCTCTGCGGTAATATTCTGCTTTCCTGACCGCATCAGATTTTTTGTGGTTTGTATTCTTCTCTAAAAAATTTAATGTTTTATTAATCCCTGACCTTACTGCATTGTTGGATTTTCGTTCACTGCCAGCATCAAACTTGTGACCACAAAAATCACCTATTAGAAAATCATGATCCATGGATTTAAACGGAAATATGGCTGTGATTTCACCATCGGTTTCCACTAATCTTTCAAACTTTATATTTACGCAGTTATCCGTATTATCTTTGATGTAGTCACATACTACAGGATCAATCTCAACAAAAGAGGTTCCCATTTCATTTGCTTCAAGTTTAAAAGCATTTGTCCCTTTCTGTTCCATTTTATGGGCTTTTTGATATCCAGTTCCAATCAGATCATCACCTAAATGAAAGATCATACCTTTGGTAATATAACCTCGGCACATAAGACCTTCTCTAAATAGTAGATTTTTTACAGCACTATGACAATTGCTGATTAAGGTCATAATTCCAGCAGGTGAAATCTCAGTAGAAATGACTATGCAATCTGAGTTCAGGGTAACTTCGATGTCCAAATCCCGTTGAATACTTTTACTGTCCGGGCAAATAGTATGTCCATATTTTTGAAGATTAGTTTTCAGGTTTTCATCAACAAGATTCTTTGTTGCTTCAACTAAATCAGCCAACGTTTTTTCTCCGCTGGTTTCGCCATTGGCTCGGCTAAGTAAATCTTTCCATCCT
>JAAEMC010000451.1 GCA_024225895.1 Desulfobacteraceae bacterium
AAGGACCGGTACATTTGTAAGTCCTTTTGGAAATGGTACATGCTGAAGGATCTTCTTGGTCATAATTGCATGATTTTCAATAATTTCTCTTTCCTTTTCGGTCAAGGTTCCTTTTATAACACTTAAATATTCGAATTCTTCTTTTGTTAAATAGGGTTTTATTACCCCGTTATGAACATATTTTTTTTTTCTTATCTTTTTAAGCTGTTCAATACGGGTATCATCCATAATGATATTCGGATCATTGCAGTTTATAACAAACTCCAGATCAAATTTTATTTCTTCCAACCGCTTTTCAAGTTCAGCAGGATCTATTTTTGGGGGTTTACTTTTATAAAAGGTAAGTTCTTCGATCACCTGAATCAGATCAAATCGTTTTTCAATGAGGGCCATGCCATCGTATACCTTTTCCAGCCGCGTACCCTTATCAATAATGTGCTGGGGAGTGACAATTTTACCGATGTCATGCATCCAGGCAGAGTAATTCAACTCCAATAATTCTTCTTCATTGAATTCTCGGCTTTCAAATATCCCGGCTTTTGTTTCGTTCACAAGTTGTGCGATCCGCATGGACAAATTCACCACCCGTTTTATGTGCGCGCCCGTATAGCTGGATTTGGCATCTACCGCCCATGCAATAGCCTTAATAAATGAATATAACAAATTCTTAAGATCATCGATCAGCTTGGTTTTAACGATGGCGATCGCGGTCTGGGACGCAATGGCCTCAATCAGATTGATGTCTGATTCTGAAAATGGCCCGATTTCACCTGTTTCGCTGTTCTTGCGGTTGATCAGTTGTATAACGGCAACGGTTTCATCCTCATGGTCCTTTAAAGGGACCGTTAGAA
The DNA here is from genome assembly GCA_024225895.1 of Desulfobacteraceae bacterium. Lineage (GTDB taxonomy): Bacteria > Desulfobacterota > Desulfobacteria > Desulfobacterales > Desulfobacteraceae > JAAEMC01. Next base: position 852 of record JAAEMC010000451.1, read on the forward strand.
TGGACCTGGATCTGAACCCTGAATTTTTATCGTAAATTTTTGTTCCGGTAAAATCAAATGTGCCGGAATTATAAACATCTTCAATATTAATGGTGCTGCCTGTCAATGCTGCACAACTTGAAATATTAGAATAATTCGGCCGGCTATTTTTATACAAAGGAACCGATTTCATCGGCGAGCTGTCAGTATCACCTTTTTTAAAATTCAATCCCATGGGGTCATTTTGTAAAATTTCAAAACTTAAAAAATTATCTCCCACCATGTAAAGGCTACCGGCTTCTGCACAGGTCAAATGCCTGGCCTTGGTAACAATAAGTTCCAAAAGCCGTGTGATATTCTTTTCATTTGACAAGGCAAGGCAAAGGCTTATTAAGGGGTTGGACCCCAGTGAAAGGTCTTCAATGGTCTCTTTTTTATCTAGCTCTTCCATAGATACGAAGTCCAAATGTAGTAATATTATTTTTTATAACCTATTTGACAATAGCTTTCAAAGATATTTAAGCACTTTCTTAACTTTTCTGCAATTTTATGGTATTTTTTTATCTTATAGGCACCCTCTGTGCGAAAGGAAAACCCATGGATACGAAAAAAATCATTGCACTTGAAAATCAATTTGGTGCTAAAAATTACAAGCCATTGGATGTGGTTCTGGAAAAAGGCAGCGGTATCTGGGTTTGGGATGTGGAAGGGAAGAAATACATGGATTGCCTTTCTGCTTACTCTGCCGTTAACCAAGGACACTGCCACCCGAAAATCCTAAAAAAAATGGCATCACAAATGGAGAAACTGACAATTACATCCAGAGCATTTCGTAATAACCAGCTTTCTTTATTTTACCAGGACCTGTGCAAATTAACCCATTCCCATATGGTACTTCCCATGAACAGCGGTGCCGAAGCGGTTGAAACCGTAATAAAAGCCGTTCGCAAATGGGGGTATCAATTAAAGAATATTCCGGATGGAAAAGCTCAAATCATTGTTTGCGACAACAATTTCCACGGAAGGACCCTTACCATTGTTGGATTTTCTTCAGAAGAACAGTACAAGGATGGTTTCGGGCCGTTCACACCCGGATTTGTGTCTATTCCTTTTGGTGATGCCAAAGCCCTTGAAAAGGCCATAACACCTTATACTGTCGCCTTCATGGTTGAGCCCATACAAGGGGAAGCAGGAGTGATTGTTCCAAAGGAAGGCTACCTTAAAAAGATCCGCAAAATATGCTCCCAAAACAAGGTGGTCCTGATTTTCGATGAAATCCAGACCGGCTTAGGCCGAACCGGAAAACTTTTGGCCGAAGAGCACGAAGACGTGGAATCAGATGTCACACTGATTGGAAAAGCCCTGTCCGGTGGCTGTTATCCTGTTTCTGCTGTTCTGTCCAATGAAGAGGTGCTGGGTGTTTTTCTGCCCGGAGACCACGGGTCGACCTTTGGGGGAAATCCCTTGGCATGTGCTGTCGCCAGGGAGGCTGTAAAAGTTTTGATTGAGGAAAACATGATTGAAAATGCCGCCCAAATGGGTGCGTATTTCCAATCAGGACTCAAGAAAATCAGAAGCCCCCTGATTAAAGAAATTCGAGGGAAAGGCCTGATGATAGGTGTTGAACTTAAAAAGGAAGCCGGAGGAGCCAGATCCTATTGCGAACAATTAATGGAAAAAGGACTTCTTTGCAAAGAAACCCACATCCACGTTATCCGGTTTGCCCCGCCCCTGGTGATCACAAAAAAAGATATTGACTGGGCATTGGAAAGAATCAGCGCTGTTTTAGCACCTTAATCCTTTAATTTGTTCAAAGCATCTTCAAGCTTTTGGGTAATTTGTCCTGCGATCTTGGCAGCGGCTGACAAATCTTTGGCTACTTCATGAAGGTTTGCCTCATCCGCTTTTTTTGCCCATGATGAATAGGTTTGAAGATGACTGTTGTTGTGATCTATCCAGTGAGCAAACAGGGTTTTCAATTTATCTTCAAATGATAACTGTTCTGCATGGTCGTGATTATGGTCGTGGTTATGATGGTGATCATGGTTATGTGCTGTCATAAAAGAACTCCGTTAATATATTGTTTCAGGCCGATTGGCCGGGGTGTATACTGGTAAACAGGCCGCCAGTGGCTGAATGCGTTGATTTCAATTCCATTGTGAATGATGGAAACCGGTCTGTCCGATGATACCACCACTACTATGACATTCCTGTGGTCTGCCGAGAACCGTAAGGCAGAATTGTACCGGGCACCCCTGGCCATATTCTCCCAGTTGATGGCCTGGCCGTCCAAGAGACACCCGAATCCGTTAATACAAATATTTGCTGTAATATGAACCGCACCGTCAATTTTTAACAGAGCACTTGCCAAATCAAAATTGTTAAGTTCCAACAAACTTAACGGAGGGTCTAGGACGTGGCCGGACATTCTGCACGGTTTTTCGTTCAGATCAATTACTAATGTACAGCCGTGCCTTGCCCGCCCGGCATTATGAACCAGATGAGAAACAACTTGAAAAAGGATGGTCGACGACTGGGTTTCAAGGTCTGAATCCAAAAGCATTTCCTCGAGTTCCACCATTTTGGCCTCACGGGTGGTGGAATGAAAACTGCCATCAAAAAAAGAGGCAATTTTTTTATTCCCCAACTTTAAAAAGCCGTATTCCCCTAAAAAATCCGCTACAATAGCATAGCTTGGGATATCTGCCTCCGTGATACCAATAATCGTACACCCGTCTGAAACCAGTTTCCTGGATGAATTTTCCACTGCCAGCAGCAATTTTCGTATATGTTTGTTATTGCTCAAAACCGGACGTTCATTTTTCTGGATTTTGGTCAAAAAATCAATGGTGGGAATCCTTGCAGGATCAGTAAAAATAAGCGTCCCCCTGGCCCAGGCGCCTTCTTCTTTGGTTTTGGAGATGTTTAATATATCGTTTAGAATGGGTGAAATAAGTATTCTGCTGTCAAAATCCAGATTTTTTGCCCGCTCATCCACGATATAATCAGAAATGGCTTGGAGGGCATAATTCTTGAGCACATAATCCGATGAATTCAAGATGGCATGATGTGACCTATAATCATTGGCCAGTAAGGCCGCAGCCTGTTCGAGCCATCTTTCCGTTGGATGCACCGAGCATAAATCAGGATGGTGGTCCGTAAACCACATTTGGTAAAAAAAGTCATTGCAGCTTGAACCATAGGAGATCAATCCGGCAAGTTCAAGATCAGGTTGGGGCACGTGATAACCTATAGGTTGACCGACCAGCTTTTCTCTGACCTCTTTTTTCCACAGGTCTGGATTATCAAGAAATCTTTCTTTGAGCTTGAATTCATGCCCCCTTAAAAGATTCTGAGGATCATAAACTTCTACCGGATCATTCGGGCCCGGTACAAAGACCAATGCCACTTTGGTGGCGCGGGAATACTTGGACAGTCCCTCGGCAGCACCATTCACTATATTGGCAATACACTGACGATGGTAATAGGTTTTAATCATTCTTAACCGGCCCGTAATCTTTAAATTTCTCTATTACCTCTTCCATCTGTTGATCAGACAGGAGATTGGGCTTTCCAATGTTCTGGGCCTGATAATATACCCGTGCTACAAATTCGACCTCAAGGGCGACATTAAATGCTGTCATCAAATCGCTTCCCACTGAAACCAGCCCATGGTTGGCCAATAATACTGCATTGTAGTCTTTAATGGAATCTCTAATGTTCTTTGCAAGCTCGTTGGAGCCATAGGTGGCATATTCGGCAAGGGGCACCTTTTTTCCGCAGAATCCGACAAGATAGTGAACAGGCGGTATCTCCCGGTGCAGGCAGGCAAAGGTTGTGGCATAAACTGAATGGGTATGAACAACGGCAGCAACATCGGGTCGTTTCTCGTATAAAGCCAAATGAAAACCGGTTTCGCTGGATGGCTTTCGGTCTCCTTCCACAATACCGCCATCCAGACGTAAAACCAGGATATCTTCAAGCCTCATATCTTCATATTCAACACCACTTGGGGTGATGGCGATCAGATTTCTTTTCCGGTTATAGTAGCTTAGGTTGCCTCCGGTGCCGTTGGTGAGATTCGCCGCCACCATTTTTTTGCCAAAAACAATCAAGCGCTTTCTTTCATTTTTCAGTTTCATAGATTTGTTTGATACCTCTGATATGTGTACCTTTGCAAGCATTTTTTATTGAAAAAAAAGATCAGTATTGCTATGGAGACAATAAAAACGAATGGAGGCATACAATAAAATGAAAAAATCGATTCCAGGTCTTATCGTGTTAATACTGTTCCTAAGTGCTTTGCCCTGCTATTCTCAGTCCCAGATAGGTTATGTTTCCGATATGCTGTTACTGACATTCAGGGAAGGGCCGGGAACCAGTTTTCCAATCACCAAAACCTTAACAAGCAATACCCAAGTTAATATTTTAAAAGATAAAAATGGATATTATAAAGTCCAGCTTGAAAATGATGAAATCGGATGGGTTGAAAAACAATACATCATATTCACCACCCCTAAAACCATAAAAATTACCCAATTGGAAAAACAACTCCAAAATTTTGACGACCGGATGTCCAAGCTTCAAATGATAAACTCCTCTTTAGAGGAGCTTGTCAATTCACAAAAAGCTGAATACTCCTCAAAACTAAATGCGCTGGAAACTGAATTAAATAAAGAAAAAAATGAAAAGACCCTGGCGCTTAAAAACTTTTCGGAAAGCCAAAAAAAATATGACAACCTCATTGAAAAATCAGAAAATATTAAACAGGTAATCACCGAAAACAATGAACTTTCAGAGCAAAACA
>JAAEMC010000452.1 GCA_024225895.1 Desulfobacteraceae bacterium
ATTGAAAAACCAGATCTGATCATACCTGAATTTGCCAAAGCCGGGGCAAACCTGATTTCAGTTCATGCAGAAGCCTGCACCCACCTTCACCGAAGCCTGCAGCTCATAAAAAGCTTTGATGTCAAGGCAGGCGTTGCCCTGAACCCGGCAACACCCCTATCATCTATAGAATGGGTTATTGACCAATTGGATTTTGTCCTGATTATGAGTGTGAATCCCGGATTCGGGGGTCAGAGTTTTATTCAATCCAGTCTTCAAAAAATTAAAAATTTAAGCAGCATGCTCAAAGAAAAAGGCTCAAAAGCAATTATACAGGTGGATGGCGGAGTGAACATGAAAACCATCAATGACGTCTCAAAAGCAGGGGCAACTTCTTTTGTGGCTGGTTCTGCCATTTTTAACACCAAAGATTACAATGAGACCATATCTGATTTAAGAAAAACAATGTAAAGGCCAAATACCATGAACAAACTTATTATTACTGTCCTGGGAAAGGACAGGCCGGGTATTATTTCTCTTGTTACCAATCATCTCTATGAGCTGGAATGTAATCTTGAGAATGTAAACCAGATGATTCTGCAAAATGAATTTGCCGGCTTCTTTGTTGTGGAAGCACCTGCCACCCTGCCCCTTGAGACATTACAAAAGCAGATGAATGAAGAATTTAAGGACAGCGGCCTTGTTATCCATTGCAATGAGGTGGAAACCAATGGTCAAAAAGATGAGTTTTTAAAAGGTGAAACCTTTTTAATGACCACCATCGGCCCTGACCAAAAAGGGCTTGTGGCAAGATTCTCAAAAATTATTGCCCGTTACCATGTCAATATTGAAAACTTAAAAGCAGTATTCAAGGGCGGTAATGACCCATTGGGCAACATCATGTCCTACCAGATTTTTATCACACCGGATGTGGATCAAAAAAGCCTGTTCAACGATTTAAGACAAAAAGCAGATGAATTAAATCTAGATATCCGGATTCAGCATAAAAATATTTTTGAAGCAACCAATAAAATTTAATACAAAGAAGACTTTTAAAATGTATGATGATAATGAAATTCTATCCACCATTGAAATGGTCAAGAATGAGAACCTGGATGTCAGGGCAGTAACCCTGGGCATAAATCTCTTTGACTGTATTAGCCACGATTTACAAAAATTTAAAACCAATATCCGTTCCAAGATAGTTACCCATGCAGCAGACCTGGTAAAAACCTGTGACCAGGTGGGAGAGAAATATGGAATAAAGGTTGTGAACAAACGTATATCCATAAGTCCCATTTCCCTTGTGGGCGCCACTTTTTCCACCCCTCAAATGGTTGAAATCGCCCAGACGCTTAATGATATTGCAAGACAGGTGGATATTGATTTTATCGGCGGGTTTTCCGCTTTAGTGGAAAAGGGAATCGCGCCGGGAGACCAGGCCCTGATCAATGCCCTGCCCCAGGCTCTTTTTGAAACCCAGAGAGTATGTGCCTCTGTGAATGTGGCCACAACCCGCGCCGGTATCAACATGGATGCAATACTCGAGATGTCAAAGGCCATCAAAAAAGCCGCAGCCTTATCTTCAGATGATGACGGCCTGGCCTGTGCCAAGCTGTGTGTATTTTCCAATATCCCCCAGGATATGCCCTTTATGGCAGGTGCTTATCTGGGTGTAGGGGTTGCAGACACGGTCATCAATGTCGGTGTCAGCGGTCCTGGTGTGGTCAAAAGAGCAATTGAAAGAGGACTTGAAAAGACACCGAACCTGACCTTGGGAAAAATAGCTGAAATAATAAAGAAAACCGCGTGCAAGGTTACCAGAGTTGGAGAATTGATCGGACGCGAAGTTGCTCAGAATCTGGATGTACGCTTTGGTATTGTGGATTTATCCCTTGCCCCTACACCTACTGTGGGGGACAGCATAGGAGAAATTTTCCAGGCATTGGGACTGACCAGCATCGGCGTTCCGGGCTCTACCGCCGCCCTTGCCATGCTCAATGATGCTGTTAAAAAAGGCGGCGCTTTTGCAAGCTCCCATGTGGGCGGATTAAGCGGTGCTTTTATTCCGGTAAGTGAAGACTTAAATATTGCTAATGCAGCAGACAAAGGGTATCTCACCATTGAAAAACTGGAATCCATGACCTGTGTTTGTTCAGTTGGTCTTGATATGGTGCCTGTTCCCGGAAATATCACCGAAGAATGTCTTGCAGGCATCATTGCCGATGAGATGGCCATTGGGATGATCAACAACAAAACAACCGCCACAAGGCTGATACCGGTCCCAGGCAAAAAAGCCGGTGACAAGGTCTATTTCGGCGGTCTCTTGGGTGAAGCCCGGATCATGAATGTAGCCCATGCCACTCTCACTGATTCTTTTGTTAAATACGGAGGCAGAATCCCTGCGCCTATCCACAGTATGAAAAACTAATCCTGAGAGTTTATATAAAAGAAATGAGCACCTCTACAGCTTTTCAACCGAAAGTTGATTATAAAATTATTGTTGTGCTTACACTGGTCCATTTTACCGGTGATTTTTACTCTTCTTTTACCGCACCATTGTTACCTGTTTTTGTTAAAAACTTAGGGCTTACCCTGACCCAGGTAGGTATTTTAACCGGAACGGTCCGGTTATTTTCTTTCATTATCCAGCCTTTGACCGGTTATTTTGCAGACCGTTATGAAAGTCGTGCATTTGTCTTTATCGGGCTTTGTTTATCTTTTTTCTTTATTCCCTTTACAGGTATTGCCACAAATTTTTATACCCTTTTGATTTTATTGTGTATGGGTTCAATCGGCTCTTCCATGTTCCATCCTTCCACCACGGCCATGGTACCGCTTTACAGCGGGAACCGGACAGGATTCTGCCTGTCCATTTACAATACCGGCGGTACATTTGCCTTTGCCATCGGCCCTGTTTTTATCACCTGGTATGTTTCTCGTTTTGGCCTGACACAAATGCCCTATACTATTGCTGTGGGGATGATAGCCTTTTTGATCTGCTTTAAATTTCTGCCGGTTCCGGTAAGTGAAAATTTAAATAAACTGGGATTTGTAGCGTCCATGAAAGAGAACTTTGGAAAAGTTTATAAAATCATCTTTTTAATCTGGCTGGTCATGTTTTTGCGGTCGGTTACAGGCCAGACATTCATGACTTTTATGCCCATACTTTTAGAAGCCCAGGGCCATTCCCTTGTTTCTGTAGGACTGATTGTGGCCTTTTTCGTCAGTGCAGGCACTTTAAGCGGTCTTTTATGCGGATATCTTGCAGACAGGACTTCGTTTAAAAAAATCTTTTTCATCGTCCATCTTCTCATGTGCCCTGCCCTGCTGCTCTTTTTATATATTCCAGAGCCCTTTGTTCTGATCGGTTCATTTTGCGGTGGATTTACAGTTTTGGCCTCCATGCCCCTGGCCCTTGTCATGGCACAAAAGCTAGTACCTAAATCACGGGCAATGGTATCCAGTCTGATAATGGGGTTTGCCTATGGGTTGGGTGGTATTATTTCTCCTTTTGTTGGAAGGCTGGCAGATATTTACGGGATTGAAACCATTCTTTTTTACACAGCTTTTGTCCCTTTGCTTACCCTTGTTTTTATTTTAAAATTCCCGGATATTAGACATACGCAATAAATTCATTGAATTTTTTACAGGCAGGGACTGATATATACTTTATTTTAAGGTTTCTCTTATAAAGGAAGGCCTATTAAAAATGAACCAACAGCAAAAATCAGAAATCAAGTTAAAGGAACCATCAAAAGACAATCCAAGGTTTATTGTGATGCCGTTTCAGCCTGGAAGCGGACAAGAATATAACGGAACCGGTTTGGCCCTTCACTTTTTGCTTGGCAATGTGATGGCGGTCCATACCCTGTTAAAGGAATTCTGGTTTGGGTGGCGGGTGAATAAGCTTTTTGAAGACCAGAATGCTTTAATGGCTTTTTGCAAAGGCCAAAAAAAACTTGAGAATCTTGCAAAACATTCGGATCAACAAGGAATCCGGTTTTGGCTAAATGGTAACTACATCCATAAAAACGGTGCCATACATCTTGAATTGAATCTGTTTGACTTTAACGGCAAACCCCGAAAGTTCTCAAAAGAATTTATCCTGGATTTATCTGACAAACTAATAGAATTTCGCAATGAATATTTGAAATGGCTTAGTGACTGCTCCCTTTCTTTTCCCCAAGATCAGGTAAGCAAAATAATGTGGCCGGAAACAATTACCCAGGAAGGTCTCAATTTTTTAGGTAATGCCATGGCAGCCACTTACATCAATTATGTAGACCGTTCAGATCCAAAACAGGACATTGACCTTGAGCCTTTTGAAAGATCCGTTATTGCCTCCCCCCATTCCTACCTGACCTGGGATATGCATGGATGGGGGCTTTACAAAAACAAATCCTTTCAAGAAGCAGAAGCAGCTTTTTTAAGAGCAATAAAATTCAACAAACAAGGTTTGGGAGCCCTTTCC
>JAAEMC010000453.1 GCA_024225895.1 Desulfobacteraceae bacterium
AGGTAAATAAATCATTGAAATTAAGTAGTCCCCTAGTTGAATTTACTGAAAGCCTTGTATATAAAAGGAAGAAGCTTTTTTCTCACGTATGTCTTCACTTACAATAATTACAGCGAAAAATGACGCTGTTTATAGCCTTTCAATTAAAGAACCAGGAGAACTTCGTGGAAAAATGAATTAGACACGGCTTGCCCAAAATCATAGGGAGATATTGAATTATGTCTGATACTATTAAATTCGAAACCCGGCTTGAAGAGATTTCCAAATACAGCGATATTCTTCTTATCAACTGTCCGCATAACAATATTCAGTTCCCTCCGGCCGGAATAGCCTATCTGTGTGAAGCTGTTAAAAATGCAGGATATGTCCCCCGGGTTCTGGACATTAATATCCTTTTGCTTCAAAAGTATAAAACCACGGGTTTGACAGAACACTGGGAAGAGTCAAAGTACGAATATCTCTGGCAACAGGAAGCGGGATACAAGGAGATGAGGGCGATTATTGACCGTGACCTTCAGCTAATTGCAGAGACCATAGCGTCTTGTCCTGCCAAAATATTAGGCTTTTCAGTCAACATGATGAATGAGCGCTGCACTGATGATCTTGTGACAAGGGTTAAGCAGATAGCGCCAGATAAACGGATCATTTATGGCGGGTTTTCCTATTACCACGAAACTTTGGCAAAGGAAATTTCAGACCTCCCAGAGGCTGTGGCCGTTGGCGACGCAGAAGAAACCATTGTTAAATATATGGACCAGGTCAGCTCCGATGGCTCTATTCATGGGATATCCGGGCTATTTGTAAATGACAGGAAAGGCAAGGAGAGCTTTATCCCATCAAGCTTTTCAACACCAGTGGATAATATTGCCTGGCCCAGGTGGAAGGAGTTCCATCTAAGTGATTATACCTTTTTATATCCTCAACTTCAGATGCCGGTGCACTCAAGCCGTGGTTGCGCATGGGGACGGTGTACATTCTGCTCAGCTTCGCGTTCTAACCCGGGGTACAGGCATCGAACCTCCGAAAGTATCTTTGAAGAGATCAAATACCTTTATGACAACTATGGTGTGACGGGTATTTTCTTAACCACACTACAGGTGAATGGTAATTATGAACAGCTTGAAAAACTTTGTGATTTGATTATTGAGTCTGGAATATATTTCACACCATATGGCCAGTTTACCATAGACAAAAGAATGAATGACAAATTTTGTAAAAAATTACACCAGGCCGGTTTCCTTTTTATCTCTTTTGGAATGGAGAGCGGTTCCAGCGGCACTTTGAAAAAGATGAGAAAAGGTTACAACAGCCGAATAGCCGCCCAAGTTCTGACTGCATGCCATAATGCCAGGATTATTACAAGCGTAAACCTGATAGCGGGTTACCCGGGTGAAACAGAAGAGGAATTTCAGGAAACCCTGTCATTTATTGAGGAAAACCAGAATGTGATCGACCAGGTGGAGGTTGTTCCTACCCTGAGCATTCATTTCGGGTCTGAGTTGTGGTCTGATCCGGAAAAGTTTGAAATAAACTTTGAGCCCAAACCCAACCAATGGATCGTTAACGACTGGATCTCCTTTGATGGAAAAAATACTTTTGACAGGCGGACTGAAAAACAGAAGATGATCTTTGATTCAGTTAAGAGACTTGGAATAGGCAGGGGATATGTTAAACAGAAACTCAACTTCAGTGAAGGCCGAACACATGAATTTAAAGAAACGTCTTTCAAGGGGCTCATCGCTTCAAAACTGGATGATTTATTTCCAAGAGATAAAGCCCTGCACTTGCCCCGGCATGAACATCCAAAGGTTTTAATCCTCCAGGCAAGTTCTGACGCGCATTTGGTGGCGTTTATCTCAGAACTCCATGCGGCCAGGCCGGAAATGGTCATGGACATGTTGGTCCAGCCGGGTGCAGTGGAATTTTATTCTTCTGTCGCTGGTATTAATGAAATTGTGGTTTGTGATGAGACAAACTTTTTCAGCAGTCTTGAGGTCAATCAAGAGAAACTGGGCATGTTGAAAGAAAAAATGTATGATACGGTAATTTACGTCTTAGGGAACCTGCCGGAAGGTTTTTATCGTCAGGTCAAAGGCTTGGCCCTGAAAATCTGCCATGGGCAAGTTATCGGTGTAAATATCCAGGGCAATATGAAAACCTATTTCCCACAAAAAGAAAGGTTGCCGCAGGCCAGCAACTCCATGGGTGTTTTGCTTAATTCTGAATAATTTGAAGCGAATTCCGGGGACACGATACTTGTGCGGCCGGGCAAGGTCGTGTAATCCAGCGGGTGGGAAGCCCGCCCCGGAAGGTAGGCCAGCCACCGGGCAGCAAGCCCTTGGAGGGCCTCTGGTAACAGAGGACTTTAAGCGGGATATGGGGTCACATCTTGAATAGTGAATAAAATAGATTTATTCACTATTCAAGACCCGGCCCCATAAAATAATTAAATAATCATAGGTTTTCTATGATGTTAAAACCGGTTAGAACTATCTTTCTAACCGGTTAAACTCAGTTTATCTTCCGCCTGGCTCTTGAGCTTATATTTCTGGATTTTGCCGCTGGCCGTGCAGGGATATTCCTCGACAAAAAATACATGCCGGGGGATTTTGTGAAATGATATCCGGTCGTGGCAAAATTGCTTGATATCATCTTCAGTGCACGATGCCTCCGGTTTTAATTGAATAAATGCAGCAACTTCTTCACCATACTTTTTACTTGCCACCCCGACCACCTGAACATCTTTCACTTTTGGGCTGGTATAAATAAATTCCTCAATTTCTCTTGGATAAATATTTTCGCCGCCCCTGATAATCATATCCTTTATTCTACCGGTGATTTGGCAATAACCGTTTTCGTCCATGACGGCCAGATCGCCTGTGTGAAGCCAATTGTCTTTGTCAATCGCCCTTTGGGTTTGGGCATCCATTTTATAATACCCTTTCATCACATGGTATCCTCTGGAGCAAAGTTCACCTTGTTCTCCGGCGGGCAATTCGTTCAAAGAAACGGGATCTACAATCTTAACCTCTACATTGGGCAGCGCCCTTCCCACAGTTTCCACCCTCAGTTCAAGCGAATCCTCAGCCCTTGTCTGGGTAATCCCGGGGGAAGCTTCTGTTTGTCCATAGACAATAGTCATTTCATAGGCTCCCATATCACTGACAACCCGTTTCATCACTTCAATGGGGCATGGCGATCCTGCCATCACCCCGGTGCGAAGACTAGAGGTATCATATTCTTTTTTGTCCATCTCTTCCAATTCAGCAATGAACATTGTGGGAACACCAAGGATGCCGGTGCAGGCCGAAGCCTGAACCGTTTTGAGAACCTGGACTGGATCAAAAGAAATCACAGGGGCCATTGTGGATGCCGATACCATGCAGCACAAAGTCCCGATGACACATCCAAAACAATGGAAAAAGGGAACAGGTATGCACAAGGCATCATCTGATGTCAATTTCATACATTCGGCAAGGCTCAATGCGTTGCCGATCAGGTTTGAGTGGGTCAGCATGACCCCTTTAGGAAATCCTGTTGTTCCAGAGGTATACTGCATATTGATTACATCATCAGGGTCAAGGCTGTTCAATCTTTTTTGCACCTGGTCCTGGGAAACGGTTTTACCCATTTGAATGACGTCATCCCAATTGTACATGCCGGGCATTTTTTCTTGACCAAGAAAGATGATATTTTTTAGAAACGGTAATTTTTTACTTTTAAGTTTTCCGGGTTCACTTTCTTTAAGCCCGGGACATACCTTATTAATGATATTAAGATATTCATCCTTTTCCCTTACACCTCCTGTAAGGATGAGTGTGGTGGCATCAGACTGCTTCAGAAGATATTCAAGCTCCGCACTTCTATATGCGGTATTAACTGTTACCAGCACAGCACCTATCCTTGCACTGCCGTATTGTGTAAAAACCCATTCAGGAACATTGTTGGCCCAGATGGCAATTTTGTCTCCTTTTTCAATACCAAGTGCCATCAAGGCTTTTGCCACATCGTCACAGACTTCTCTGAATGCTTGAAAATCCAGTTTAAGATCTAATTCAGTGTATTCCAATGCACTGTGGCCGGCAAAGTTAACTGCCTGAATGTCCAAAAGGTTGCCAATAGTTGTTTTTCCCACATTAATTTCATATGTTTGCACTTCGTCTCCTTTGTAATTTTTATAAATTATTTTAAAAATCTTTGAAAATGCCCTATGGCAAATGTTATAAATATGTTCCGTTAAAATATGATTGAGGGATCTTATTTTGTTTGACTTAAGTCTTTAAATTTGTGAACCATTTGTGTTTTGTAGATTGTCCTGCGTCATATGGTTGTTCGAAATATAATTTTGGCAATCACCCTAATCTAAACAAAAAATGATTGAAATATGTTTGCGGTTAAATTGGAATGGATACAGCCTGTTATTTGCAGTGGTAAAAACCCGGTAATAGCTTCATAGAAGCAACTTCAATAAAATGAAATTGCTTCTATGAATGATTATAGCGATTCCCATAATAAAGTTCCTAAAACACGATAGATTAATGGAATTGCCTTTGAGCAAGTCGATTGTGGTATCAAAAAAAATTTTAGCCACACATGATAGAAACAGCTACGGTAGTATCGGAACATATTTATATGATTTGCTATGGATGATTAAAAGGGCAGCGCCCCTTTACTCATTAAACTGAAAGCCGGAACCCAGAGTCCGGCAATCATCCACGCCATAAGGGAATATGCGACAATCTTTCCTGATAATTTTCCATAGAATGAAAGCCAGACCTCAAGGGTCAATACAACATAGCCTAAACATGCGAATGCCAGATAATTGCTTTTTCCTATCAGGATCTTCCCTGCTGCATCAGAGGCTCCCGTATAGAACAGGATCATATAGATGGCAGATATCATTGCCACGGTTAAACTTACATTGCCTATGGAGCGCATATCCTCAAGACCAGTCAGCAGTGCATAGGAAATACAGCAATAAAGAATTCCATGGGAAATCAACAGCCCGGCCGTAAAAGCATCCTTGAAAATGGCTGCCTGTAAAATGGCTCCGATGACGACCAGAATACCCACAAAACCGGTTACAGCACCGGTTCCTTTTGCTTCACCATGGCCAAGGTTTAATAATGCAACCGGAAACCACATAATTGCTATTAATACAAGAATTGCTGTTGTCATTTTCCTTTTTCCCCTTTTTTAATTGCTGTTAAATAATATGAACTGCCGCTGTTTTATCCGTCTTTTAACCATTCTCAAATCTTGTCGCTCATATCGCTTTGCGGCAAACTAAATTTGAATATTCTCTGATATGTTATCTGGTATATTCAAAAACTAATTAAAAACGCAAAGTCAGCAACATTTATGCCATTAAATTTTTACTGAGCAGCAAAGAAAAAAACTTTGCTTTTTTTTAAGACAACAAATTGAAGTAATATATTGAAATAATAATATATTTCTTGCCGCATAAATAATGTGGGCACATTTTTTTTCGTGAAGAATTAATTTGATGAAACATTATTAAAATAAATTTTAAGTGACTGAATACCTCAATTTAAATCGCAAATTACAAGCTATCTAATTGTAATTAAACATGATTTTTCTTAAAGGGGCGGTACGGGTAAAAAAAGGACTTAGATAAAAACCACGACTAATTACATTTGCCCGCACTCTTAAATAGTGATGTGAGGGGACTGAATGTGGCAGTTAGTCCCTTTTGACCCCAATCAGACTCTTTTTGTGTTTTTTATATTTATATAAGCAGGTTATTGGGGTCTACAAAGCTCAAAGGTGGAGATTCACCCCATCCGCTATTCACTCATTTCCCGCTTTGTTTAATTTGGATTATCATAATTTCTTATAATTAATTCTCTTTATCATCTTGTTTTTATTGCAAATTTTATCCATTCAGAAAGATTTTACCTTTATCAAAAAATGCATTTTTGAACCATCGGCATACAACTTGCGATAACAGCCTTGGTATTAAACCATCAATGAAAAGGAGGAAATAAAAAAACTTATCATTTGTGGTTGAAGTTTGGTGATCATTTCTTAATTACTTTTAATGCTTTTCATAAACAAGAGGAGGAAATAAGATGTCAGATTATCAATGCGATCCGACAAAATGGGTTGAAATGAAACAGCCTGTTGACGGGGGTCGTGAACATTATCAAGCAAAGAGCTGGAATCCGCCCAAGGAAAAATGGGGGCCGTTTACCCAGTCTGGGCCCGCTCCGGTCTGGTTTGCAGAGGCAAACGCAACCAACTGGACCGAATCAATGATCTGCAAGGCAAAGGATCTGTTTTACGAATCCAAACTGAATGAATGCTTTGATAAAGGTGATGAAGTCGCCATCAAAATTCATTATGGTGAATGGAACCGTACTTCGATCCTTCGCCCTGAGTACATTGCTGCCATTGTTGAAGAAGTTAAGGCCTGTGGTGGCCATCCTTACGTCGTCAATGACACCACTCTTTCTTACCATACTTATAATAACATGGCAATTGGATCCTATCAGTCGGAAGGTGCGACCCGTCATGGATACACGGAGCAGACATTTGGTTGTCCCGTATTGATTGCCGACGGTTTTTCCGGTGAAGATGATTATCGAGTTGATCTGCCCGAAGGCAATATCCTGAAAGAGACCTATATCGGCAGGGCCATTGCCGAGGCTGACTCAATGATCGTTCTGGCACATGCACGCGGTCACGCTATCACCATGTACGGCGGTATTTTAAAACAGCTGGGTATCGGCTGCCAGTCTAAACGCGGCAAATACATTACTCATCTGGCCCATTGGGGCGATCCCCATGATGCCATCGGGTTTCCAAAGTTTACCGATGCATGCCCGGGCAAAGCCTGCAAATTCCACAAGATGTGTGATGATTCCTGTCCCAGAGAAGCGCACAAAGTCACGGAACATGGAAAACAATGGTCTCCTGAAAAATGCAGGCTCTGTTACTCCTGCCAGGTGACATGCATGTTCTCCGGCATGACCGGTATTACCTTTGAGGAAGCTTACTTTCCCAATGCGATGATTGCCCACGCCGATGCAGCGCTTGGCGCACTCAAATGTTTTGAAAAAGGAAAAGTAGGGTTTATCAACCATGCAATTGACGTTTCGCCTGAGTGCGATTGCTTCCCGTGGGCAGGGTTGTCTATCTGTCCTGATGTGGGGATTTATGCAGGTAAAGACCTGGTTGCCGTAGAAATGGCAACTCTGGACGGCATTGATGCAGCACCTGTCACTCCAGGGTCTGTTGCAGAAGAAAAGGGTGTAAAACCCGGTGATGACAAATTCAGACTTGTCAATGGATTCAGCCCGCGGATCACCATGGCTGCGGCAGAAGCAATCGGCGCCGGAACAATGGAATACGAACAGGTTAATTACGAACCCTTACTGACGCCAGATACCGCAGGCAAGTGGCAGATAAGGCCCAATGGTATTCCCACGACAATCCGTTTGAGAGACACATTTAAAAAGCATGATCTGGCAACAGAAGTCATGCCTTTTAGAAGAACGGAATACAACAAGGAATGGGTAGAGAACGAATGGAAAAAATTTGACCCGTTCAAGGGTGAAGCACCTGAGTAAAAATTAGTATTTTCCGGGGAAAGGATATTCCCTTCCCCGGACCTGCAGACCAGGTCTGCAGATCAGGCGTGCAGGCAGATCGGGCGTGAAGATCAGGGATCAATTTAGAGTGAACCGACTAAGAAAGGCGTTCAAAATGAGCAATGTGGTATGGGTGGACCTAGAAGGCATGTCTTTTGACAATTCGGTGGAACAAAAACTTATCAGGCTTCTGGCTAAGTCGGATGCAACCGGAACTCTTGAGGAGGGGATGAAAGTCACGCTCAAGGTAAATACTGCTGAAGCAGGGTATGAATATGGTCTGCGCCCGAGTGTGGTAAAAATTATGGCCCAGGGGGTATATAACAAAACAAAAAAAATCCCTGTGGTTTGTGACGGGCATAAACCGGTTGACTATTGGAAACAGTCAAAAGGGAACACGCTTTTAAAAGTTGCCAGCGCCCGTGGATACACCAGCGATACCCTTGGCGGAAAATTTGTGATTAACGGTGGATACAGCGGTGATGAAAGTGATCTTTTTTCATGCGGGACCCGATCAACTCTCGGTGGGGTTGAAATCGGCACAGCCATTTGCAGAAGTGATGCCATGTGGGTTGTTTCCCATGTGACCCTTCACCCGCTTTTCGGAATCAGCGGTGCCTTGCTCAACAGTGGATTCGAGTGTCTTTCCGGCAGGGCAAAAACCCGCATTCTTAACGGAACAAGCCCTTATCTGTTCAACGGGCACTCGCCGTCACCAAAAGAAATTGAGGCCTTCATGGAAAACGCCATTGAATGCCATATCGGTGTTAACAATGCTCTTGAAGGACGGATTTTCTACATCAATCTATTATGGGATGTCACTCCGCAGCCTGAATATTACCCTTACAGTGACAAACCGATCATGGAGAATATGGGATTTTTAGCTTCCAGTGATCCGGTTGCCATTGATAGTGCAACCCTCTCAATCATAGAGACAAACAACAAATACTTCGATGGTACCCGAACTGATTTTAATCATGTGATCAAACGTGCTGAAAATCTTGGAATAGGGTCGTCAAAACAAAGACTGTTACGGTTATCATGACCTAAAAAAATAATGGTAGAAATACCTGAAATTATAAACCCACAATGAATTAAACCTGAATGGTAAAACCGGGGAGGACGACAATGGATTTGAATCAAAACCAGTTTGCAGAAAAAGGAAAACAGCAACTCGTAAAAGAAGGGGCAATTGCGGATGCCCTGAAATATGTAAAATACAAAATCGCCGTTCTTTCCGGTAAAGGCGGCGTGGGAAAAACCGCAACAACGGTAAACTTAGGTGCAGCACTCACAAAGGCGGGCAATTCGGTTGGAATTTTTGATGCTGACCTCCACGGTCCCAGCATCCCTACAATGCTGGGGATAAAAGAGGAAGCCAAACTCAATGGTGCTTTCTGGATTGACCCTGTTATGACTGAATCCGGTATTAAAGCGCTTTCCGTGGCGCTTTTCTGGCCCGGAGAGATGACCCCTGTCATGTGGCGGGGACAGACAAAGAGCCGGACCATCCGGCAGCTTTTATCCGGAGCCAAGTGGGGCGGCCTTGATTATCTTTTAATCGATCTTCCTCCCGGTACCGGCGATGAAGCAATAGCCATTTTAAAATCAATACCCGATCTGGACGGTGTCATCGTTGTTACCACCCCCCAGGAAGTTGCAACACTTGTATCTTCCAAGGCGATTAATGCTTCCAGGACTCTGGACGCTTCTGTTTTAGGCTTGATTGAAAACATGAGTGCTTACACCTGCGCCTGTGGTGATACGGTTCATCTTTTTGGAAAAGATAAGGGAAAAGAACTTGCCAGGATGATGGAGGTCCCGTTTCTTGGATCCATCCCAATTGATCCCTTGTTTTCCAAGGCTGCGGATAGCGGCGTACCGGCGGTCAATCTTAACCCCGACAGTATCACTGCAAAGGCATTTACCAGGATCGCCGATACAATAAGCCGGCAACTTCCTCCAAAAGATGTGCCTGAGGCACCGCCTGAAGCAACCGAAAAAAAAGCATGTCCCGGATCCGGAAATCATCACCATTCTTCAGAATGTAACCATGGCCATCACCACCACCATCATCCGCATGAGGCTGGTGATCATTCAGGTGGCTGCGGGCACCATCATCCGCATCCGGCTGGGCACGAACAGATAATATCATAGGAATCAGATATTTTTTAGACACCAAATATAACTCAAAGGAGAAATAAAAATGAACGATCAGAAAGTAGGCACACATTACGCAAGAGAGATTTGCCAGACATTCCGGGAGGTTGCTGAAAAAACTGAACTGCCCGCCTTAAAAGATAATCTTTTGGCCCTTGCCGGGGACCTGGAGCCGATTCTCAAAAAACTTTATTTTAAA
>JAAEMC010000454.1 GCA_024225895.1 Desulfobacteraceae bacterium
ACCAAAAAGGAGACCAGGTGCTTAAGAAAACCGCCTTGCGCCTAAAAGGAACATTAAGGCAAGTTGACGTCGTGGGCCGATACGGCGGTGATGAGTTTCTGGTCATTTTACCGGCGACAAGACCTTTGGATGCGAAAGTAGCGGCGGTGCGCATCATGCGTATGCATTCTCCTAAGGCCGTTAAATATAAAAATCAAATAACTTTAAAAAACACTTTGAGTATCGGTATCAGCGGATTTCCTTCAAAGGACATCAAAGATTTTAAAGATTTAGTTGTTAAAGCTGACAAAGCTATGTATTCCGCGAAAAAGGCTGGGCGTGACCGTATTTTTGTTGCACGAAATTAGTGCTGTTTCATAAGTCCGTTTTAGCCTGAAGTACTCTGTCAAACCAAAATTAAAATGTCCTAGTCCTACCAAAATAAAAATGTCCTAATTTGTTAAGCTTCCTTTGAGTTTAAACTGGGTCTTCCAAATATCATTTTTGGGAGTCCTACAGCGCCTTTTTACCTTAACTTTACCCTTAATCGTTTTCGGAGGCCTGTGATCAATAGATCTAAACGTAAGGCGTCTATGCCCGTGCTTGATCACCATATGTCCATTGAGATAGTCATGGACCATAACTTTGGTTGCCCGCGTTTTATTTAACACTTGATACAACCGCTTTTGGTGCATCACCGTACGATCATTACGCAACACATGTTCTTTTTGAATCGATAAAATATCTTCTAAATCGATCCCATCCACTGAACGGTGAAAATCTCCAACTTCTTTGGCCATCACCTTGAACTTCTTATTAAACTTTGGTAAATATCTCCTTAAAAACTCATTCGCTTCTTTTAGGCTCTTGATCTTTTCTAAACGCATCTCTTTGATCAAACGGTCTTGTAATGTCCCAAACAGTCTCTCAACTCGTCCTTTTGCCTGCGGACTGTTCGCATAAATCAATTCAATGCCTAACTGCTGACAACCCCGGGCAAACTGTGTCAGCTCTTCCTGATCCCGGAATGGCCAATCCTGATAAGTTTGTTTTCGATTATTCTTATATGTCGAGTGCTTATCTAAGTATATGCTCCTCGGTAGACCTCGTCTTCTAATATATCTCTTTAGGCTCTCCATCGCCGGTTTCGTACCTTCATATTCATAAAAACGTCCATATACTTCTCCTGTAGCATCATCAATATATCCCATTAACACGAGCTTCGGTCCCCGGTCTTCCAGCCAATCATGATGGCTCCCATCCATTTGGACCATCTCTCCAACATGTCCTTTACGCTGACGCCATTCTCGCTTCTTAACCCGATGTCGTCGTTTGACCTGCCATAGATCTTCTTCTATCAACCATAACCGCAACGTCTCATCACAGATCTTTATCTTTTCACGTTCCAACATCTTTTCAGCTGCCAACGTAGGTCCAAACCCTTGATACACTCTCCGGTAACTCTCCAGGACCTTTTTTCTGATCCTTTCATTGATCCTATGCTTACCTTTCCTCCCTCGGCTCCGATGAATCACCCCACGTTCACCTTCCTGCCGTACTCTCTTGACGATTCGTCTTACCTGCCGATCACTTACCCGAAGAACTTCTGCTGCTTCTTGCTGATTGATCTCACCATCCAAGGCTTTTCGGATGATCTGCAACCGTTTTAATTCCCTTGACCTCATCATGATCATGTCCTTGCTTTTGTCCATAACGCCCTCCTTATCTGCGTTATGGATAAGTCTACACTAGGACACTTTCATTTTGGCCATTTAGGACATTATCACTTTGGGGTTACAAAAAATCAAAAGGGGTTAGCTTGAAAAGCTAACCCCTTTTAAAAAATTCATTATTGATCTTTGCTTAATTAAAAAAACTGAGACGTTTAATATTCGTCACGAGATCTTTTTTGATATCGGGCAGCATCGACTTCATCAATTCTTTCCATCTCTTTTTCATGTTTCATCATCTCTTCATTCATGTCGTCTTTAGGCTGAAGATCCCATTCGTACGGCTCTTCAATTTTACTTATTCTTTCCCCCGTTTCGCTTCCGGGAACCATTTCCTCTTCAAACGCTTGATTATTCCCTGTTTCAAGATTTCCATACTCTTCTTGCACCGCATACGGGGTTGTCTTCTTCCCCGATTCGTCTAGGGGCTCCGGCTCTAAAGTCCCGAATGCCGCCTGTGCAAAAGCGGACGATAATAAACAACAACCCGTAAAAAGCAGTACTACCGTACTTA
>JAAEMC010000455.1 GCA_024225895.1 Desulfobacteraceae bacterium
ACCCTTTGTTCCAATTCTTCATTTAATTTGCGGACTTTGCCCTCAGCTTGCTTTCTGTCATGGATTTCATGGCCCAGCAACTCATTGATGCTGGTTAAAGATTCCTCACGCATCTTCACTTTATTGCCCATATCATTAAATTTGGATGTAATAATTTGGATCTCTTTTTGTGTGGCATGTCTTAAATGGTAGTTATAATCGCCTTTGGCCGTCATCTCCAACCCGGTAATCAACTGATCCAACGGTTTTTGAAGAATGGAACGGATCAACAGGCTTGTGGCCGCAACCAGGGCGACAAGCACCACGCATATTGTAATCACTATGGTAATGATTAAATGACGGTTATGCTCTTTTAGAGAGCTTGTGGTAATGCCGATCTTCACCTCGCCGATTATCTCGCCATTATATTCAATGTATGCGATTTGCTCAATGACATTCACGGCATTTTCATCATGATATGAAAACAGACGAAGCTCGCTGCTATCTACTACTTCAAGTGATGCGACCAGATCGTTTTGAACAAACGATTTGCTGATAATGTTGATGCTCTCTTCATCAATATTCCACAGGGGTACGGCAAGACTCTTCTGTAAAAATGAAACAAACGCGGATGACTTTAGTTCGTACAATCGGTCAGCTCTTTTGGAAAGCATAAGATACCCGGAACATACCAGGATAATGGTAGACAGGGCAACAACAGCCACCTGGCCGACAATCATGTCACCTGCAAGGGAGTGTCCCCAAAATTTCAATTTTATTTTATTTTTCAAAACAGCCTTTATATCCGATTACTATTTACCTTGATATTTATCAAAAAGTCTTTGCAAATAATCTTGATCCTCACGAAGACGGACAATTTCCCGCCATATTGTTACCATCTCCTCACGGCTAAAGCTTTGATTTTTCACAGTAAATACCATGAAGTATGATTTGGACTTGATAGGCAGGGAATGGATTTTTAACTGCGCCTTAAAACGGTCATCTTGCGAAAGCCTTTGTGCGGTTTGCGGCGGTGTGACTAAACTGCCCCTCTGGGATTTCACAAGCTGGATAGCACAGTTAATAAAATCCGGCGCCTCCACTACGACAAGTCCGACTGATCTCATATCCTGCGCAATGGAATACCCTAAAACAGCCCTCACCGGTTGCGGCAGTGTTTTAACATTTCCATTGAAATTATAGGCTGAATCTGTATGGGTAACCAGTACGTATTCAACCTGTGTTATTCGCCACTCGGATTTGACAGCGGTTTTTGCATCTTCAGGATATATAAGGTATTGGGCCCTTTCCTGGTTATAGGACGCAGACACCACAGCATCATACTTTCCTGTTTTTGCCTCTTTCAGACATCTTCTCCATGGTCTGGGATAAAATTGGACATCATAATTCAAATTTGACAGTGCTTTTTTCACTATGTCCACATGAATTCCTTTGGCCTGCACGTTTTCTGAATAAGTAAACGGGTACCAATAGGACTGATCCGTTGCGATATGAATCCTATTTTTCTGGCAAAATCCGGATACAGGTATTGTCATCAGCACAATGAAAAAAACAAATGCTCTTTTGACCAATATGATTTCTCCCTGAAGCCACGGAACTTTGAACGAAACTTGGGTTTTGACAATGGATCTACTCAAAAGTCCAAAAAAAGAATCATTCAACAAAATTAAAAATAGCTTAAATAAGTGATAGTAAAAGCAAAGGTTTATCTATATAAGAGTATAGAAAAAACTGGCTTAAAGTCAAGCACAATATAGTGTATGGGCTTATCGCAAAATTTTATTTGGGGATAATATGAAAAAATTTTTCAGCGTTTTTATGCAGGATCCACTCACGTTGCCTGTGCCCAAGCCCTTCCAAAGAAATCCAATTTAGTTCCCGGTCCCATTCATAGGGGATATTGGGAAAATCAGATCCGTACATAATCCGGTCAAGGCGGTACTCTTTAAGCTCAATTTTCCCATCCAAAGAAAAATAATCCGTTATCACCATTGCAGTGTCCAGCCACAGTGTATCGTATTTTTCGATTAATTCCTTATATTCAATTAATTCGCCAAATCCCAGGTGGGGTACGCATATTTTTAAACCGGGAAAATTTTTTAAAACAGATTCCAGCTTGTCAGCCGCGCAGATTTCATATGGGTCACATAGATAAGCAGGACTTTTAGGTTCTGTGCGCACATGCATGACCATTGGTTTGTTTTGAGCTTCACACAAATCATATA
>JAAEMC010000456.1 GCA_024225895.1 Desulfobacteraceae bacterium
ATATCTTCATAAAAATCTTTTTCAGGTGAAGTGTCAATGCCGTCTTTTAACCGTTTACAAAGTCTTGCGATCTCTTCATCCACCACAATTTGTTCAAGGCAGAGGGTGCCGCTGGTTTCTATGGCTCCCGGTCCTTGAATGTAGTCAACGCCGCTTAAAACCAAAGGCAGGGTTGTGATCAGTTTCTCCATAACTGCCTGGGGTCCTGGTGCCTTGGCATCGGTTAAACAACCGGCTTGAGTGTTTGGCAAACCATAAAATTTGGCCATCTCTCCTCTGGCACCGGACATTAGAACCATTTCAGGCGAGCCCTCTAGGAAACCACCTGATGAAAAGTCTGCGCTTCCCGAGGCATCACCATATATTAGAGGTGTACCCGGATGTGCCATTTGAAAAAGGACCACTGCAGAAAGCGCTTCGGCATTCCCCATGGCAATATTTGAATAAAGGCTGGCAGGACCGGTTGAACCGGCGCAGGGCATGGGGAAAATAAGAATGGGGATTTCAAATTCACTTAAATCAATCAGCGCTTCGCTCATGCCCTGATCATGGGTTAATGGTGCCAGCGTACAATAACAGACCGAATAGATTTTGCGCTCTTTCACTGCAGCTTCACTTCCCAGAATTGCTGTCATCCCTTCAATTATATAGGGGACTTCCCTGGGATCGGTAAGTTCATCCTGAACATGTTTTGAGGTAAACATGAGTGCAGATAAGTCCAAAAAAATCCCGCTTGAATTGGGATGGGTTTTTTCAATATCCAGTACAGAGTGGGGCCAAGCGTATGATCCCAGACTCATCTCTTCAAACACGCGGAAAGCATTTTCGCAATCCTGCATGGTTGAGTATCTTCTTTCTCCTTTTTTATAGTCAAATGTAAATACACCTCCACAATCCAGGACATAACCGGTCTGTTTTGACGGATAAGCTACATCGAATTTTGGATTTCTGGCACCTAGAACAAAGGATTTGGGAGCAGTCTTCAGTGCCTGGTCAACCATCTGTTTTGGAATTCTTGCCAGTTTTTCAGTGTAGTCGACCTTGGCACCGTTTTTCTCTAAAATCTTTAATGCTTTTTTGCTTAAAAATTTTACACCGATTTCTTCGAGAATTCTGATGCTTTTGTCATGAATTTTTAATTGCTCATTTTCAGACAAAAACTGACATTGTGTCTTCATTTTGAACCTTTATGTGTTTAAGCTGTATTGTTGCTTCCTATCATCTTGTGAAGAGAATAATTATTTAAAATCAAACCATATCTGAAGTAATCTGCTTGTGGATGGTGATATGCCATTCTTTAATTCCCTTAAAGAATATTTTTCTTTCTTCTTCATTGAAAACTTCACAGGGAAATACCCCTGTCCGCTTAATTTGGCCGCGCAGAATCATCAAAGATAAAATTGATGCCGGAACAGATGTGATCCAGGAAACATCATTGGTTCCCGGAATCATGGCGCATGCTTTTTCAATATTCGGGCTGTCTGTCCACATCTTATAGTGTAGCTTTTTGCCCGATTTTGTTCCTTTGACATCTACAGCTAATACAACTTGGCTTTGGACTTTCTTCTCCTTGACCAGGTCAATACATTTTTTCGGGGTTAAGGTTTTGGGTAATTGGTTGCAGAAAACATCCTTTGCGCTAACTTTGCTGCCTTTGATATCAACGATTTTTTCATCCATTAATTTTAAGCCGCTAAGAAGGAACTCCCATGTGGCGCTGTCAGGATCTCCCATTTTGAAATCAACATATTTGACAGGTTTTCCGATGAATTGAGGGATTGTCAGGGGTTCCTCATGGTTATGGTAAAATACTTTCCCTGTTAAGTTAAGCGGTGCAGGAAAATAGTACTCTTCTTCTCCTGCAAACGGTTCTGCCCACTTGTACCGGCCGTCTTCCCAATAAATGGCTTTATCGGCACAATCTTCCAGGTAGGTTTGAAAAGACCACATGGCAACGGGTTCGTCACAGGTAACCACGCCATAGTCTTTAATGCCGATATAATCCACTTCATCAAGGTTCTCAACCGCTTCTTTGGCCATCACATTAACCAGTCCCGCGTCACAGCCTGCAAGGATATTGGCCATGAGGCCTTTTTTTTCAAATTCTTCGGCATATTCAAGTTGTTCTACCAGGTATTGCTTGCCATCTTTTTCCGGGAAAAACTCATCAGAGGCCATATCGATATAATGTGATCCTGTTTCAAGCGATGCCTCTATAATCTGCCGGTTAAAGGTCATTAGTGTAGCGTTCACTACAAGATCATAGTTGTCTTTTTTGAACAACTCAATCAATTGGGCTTTGTCGGATGCGTCAGCCTTATCCACTTGAATTTTATCTGAATTTAGATACTCAGCAACTTCAGCGGCCCGCTCAACATCCAGGTCTACCAACATGATTTTACTGATTTCGGGGGCTTTTGCTAAAATCCCGGCAATTACGTTTCCTTGGGCGCCTGCTCCTACAATAATAACTTTTTTCATAAAACCTCTTTCATATATAGCGGTCATGTTTTTATATAATGTTGGGGGATTATTGATTGTTTGTGGAATAGTATATGTGGAAAAGTTGAATGTCAATAATTTAATTTGCGAATATGCTAATATATCATAAATATATCTACCGAAAACAACTTGAACATTGCTGTATCCGCTAAAATTCAAATAAAAGGTATTGTGGATCAATATTCTGGTTTTTCATCTTTTATGCTCAGGCATATGGGGGTGGCCTGTTTGATATTAGGGGTTTTGGATTTTATGCGGCCCCGAAGAATAATCGGGTTGGGTGTGTGTGTCGGGTTGGGTTTTCTTTGTTGGCTGTAAACTATTCTTTCTTTGTGTCTGCGTCGTTATTCGATTCTGAAAGATGCTTGGGCGTGCCAAAATCATATCGGTCCCGGGCGATTCTTCTAATAAAGGCTGTTTCGACCTGAATAATGCCATCTATCATTTCAATCTGAGACAAAAGAGTGTGAAGCTCATTGATGGTTTCGATATATGATTCAACTTCCACATTGGGTATCGTTGTCATCTGGGCGATATATACAATTCGATCGATCTTTTCCAGCTCCTCGATAACATAATCTACCCGTTTTGTTTCTGCTTCAATGCTGATGCAGGCAACGATGCCAAATCCAAGTTTGATAGGATTAGCTGCCGCCACGATCTGTATGTATTTGCGATCAATAATTCTTTTAAGTCTGTAGCGGACCGTTGCCTCGGGAACGCCTGTGGTCTTTGCAATTTCAGAACTGGCCATTCGCCCGTCAATCTGAAGAAGTCGGATAATTTGTAAATCAATTTTATCAAGCTGTTCTCTCATGGTATCTCCAAAAGGTTGTGGTCGTCAGTATGTGCCCAATAGATGGTTTTCGTTTGCCAGTCTTTTTACCAGAGCGACCAGATAGGGTCAAGGGTCTAACTGGTTGATCGGATCAAATAGGTGCTCAAATGCACATTTTTATATTTAAGCAACTATAATCAAGCGTCTTTGCTTTTTCAACAATTTTATTTGTTGACATCTGTATTTGATTGCTCTGTTTTTTTTGACCAGCTGTTTGTCTATACATTAACTTGTGCGATTTGTCAGACTCTCTGGGTATTGAACGGCTTTGATTCTACTCAACGCTTAAGTCTCTATATCCTCTCATTAATTCTAAATCCTTGTTGAAAAACGAAACGAATCGCAAAAAATTGTCAATAACTTTTTCACGAAAGCTTGCTTTTTAAGCAAGGTTGCTTTATGTTTCAGCAAAACTATATAAATATTTAGTTAGATTCATATAATATTTTAAAATTACAATCAAGATGTAGGTTAAATGAGATATATTAAAAATGTAATGGTTCTTGGTGCCCCACTTTTGGCTGGTTTGATTTCTGAATTTTTCATGTACTTGTCAGACTCTGTCATGGTGGGACGTTTAGGTACCCAATATCTTGCCGCCATG
Source organism: Desulfobacteraceae bacterium (assembly GCA_024225895.1). Taxonomy (GTDB): domain Bacteria; phylum Desulfobacterota; class Desulfobacteria; order Desulfobacterales; family Desulfobacteraceae; genus JAAEMC01. The sequence continues at coordinate 3,945 of JAAEMC010000456.1, forward strand.
GGAATAGCTGTTATGGTTGCCGAGATTCTATGGATTATTATCTGGCCTCTGGCACCTGCCACCCAGACAATTGCTTCGCGAAGATATGGCCGCGCCCTTGCAATCAAAAAAAAGGAGAGCAATGAATACAAAAATCAAATCCTGTCAACAGGAGACGTATTTAATAATTCATTATTCCTTGCCCTTGGTGCGGGTATCATCGCTGTGTTATCCGCCAAGTTATGCAATCCGTTCTTATCCGTGGTGCTGGAAGACCCTGGCCTTATTCCAATGGTAAACAGGTATGTCAACATTGTGAAATGGGCCATGCCCATGGCAGCAATTTTTTATGCATTATATGGTTTTCTTGCTGCCATAAACCGGACCATCCCCATAATGATTGCCACCATCGGGTGGAATGTATTAAATATTTTTTTTAATTATGTTCTTATTTTCGGAAAATTCGGATGCCCTGCCATGGGGATGGAAGGGGCTGCCATTGGAACGGTTTTATCTCAAGCCATTGGTGCAATTTATCTTACAGCCTATGTACTGACATCAAATCATTTGCGGCAATTCAAATGTTTTATCGTCAAGGCAGTTGATACAAAAATTTTTAAGGCGCTGTTAAAAGCCGGTACTCCCATCACAGGACAGCTGGTTGTAGTATTTGTTATATATCTATATTATGAAACCTTGATAGCAAATATAGGTATGGTCTACCTTGCTGCCACCCATATTGTGTTTATGGTGTTTTTTTTAAAACGGGCTATTGTGGGCGGATTTGCAGAAGGCGGTTCCATTCTCGTGGGAAACAACCTTGGCCGAAAAAACAAGGACGAAGCAGTCAAATATGCATTTGCAGCAGAATGGGTCAGCATTGTCATCGGCGTTATTCTATTTTTGTTAATCCTTATCTTTCCTGAAAACATAGCAAGGGTTTTTAATAGTGAAAGCCGAACTGTTGCTGTGAGTACAGATGCCTTACGGTTCTTTGCCCTGTTTATGCTCATTGACATTATTGGCTACCCCTTTGAAGTTATTTTTACCCACAACGGCTGGGCCAGATTTGTTTTTTTGGCAGATGTCGGTACCCATGTGGCCTTTCTTTTAGGGCTTCCCC
>JAAEMC010000457.1 GCA_024225895.1 Desulfobacteraceae bacterium
GGGCGGTTCTTTCTATTTTTGCATCCTTTAAAACCAGTGCATGATTTTTTGCTTCGGTCAGGGCCTGGACTCTTTTTCCGTGGGCTGCTGCGGTTTTGTATATATGTTTGCCCACATTTGTTGAGCCGACAAAGGTGACGCCCTTGATATCAGGATGTTTTAAGAAAATTTCCGCCTCATTTCTTCCTGCGGTCACAATATTGAGAACGCCTTTGGGAAGTCCGGCCTCACGCCAGAGTTCAGCAAGCCTCAAGGATGACTGGGGAACAAAGCTGGCTGCTTTGAGAACCATGCAGTTTCCTGTGGCAATACATATGGGCGCCATCCATCCGTGGGGAATCATGGCAGGGAAGTTCCAGGGGGCAATCCCTGCAAAAACACCAATGGGGTGATGGTAGAGAACCGTATCATATCCCGTACTGGCATTCATTAGAGATTCACCTTTCATCAGATGAGGCGCTCCACAGGCAAATTCAACAACTTCAACTACCTTTAACACGTCTCCCATGGACTCTGTCCAGTTTTTGCCTTCTTCCTGGCACAGAAGGTGAGTCAGTTCTTCTAAATGTTCTTCAACAAGGGCCTTAAATTTGAATAAGACTTGAACTCTTTTGCTCACAGGGGTGGCAGACCATTCCGGATATGCTTTTTTTGCACATGCTATGGCATTATCCACCTCTTGTTGTGTACATTGTGGGGCCTGGGCAATAACATCCCCTGTGGAAGGATTATAACAGTCCATATAATTTTTAGTGTCAGACGCTGTGAATTGTCCATCAACAAAATATTTTAGTTTTTTAACAGGTTTGTCTGCAGATTCATCTTCAATATCAAAATACCTGTTTCTTTCTAACGCATGTTCCATTTGAGTCTCCTTTATTTAAGTTACCTCATTCATTCCTTTTTATAGTTAGAGAGAAAATCTATCCCTCCTGATAATCATTCTTAAATGCTATTTTTCTGATCAGGTTTGCTGCAATTTCATACGTCCGATCCTTTCCTGAAGGGGATGTTATACCGGCTCTTCGTGGATCAATCTCACAAATATCCATGCCGGCCAGGTGAATCGAATCTGAAAAAATTTGCGTCACAGAATCGGTCAGTTTGTAAATTTGTGCTTCATTTAGCCCTTTCCAATTGCGAAACCGGACACCTTGAAGTGCGTTATTCGCACCAATATCCATATCAATTGAAACGTAAACATAGGGTGTCTTTATTTTTTTAAGACACCCCTTTATTTTTTGGGGATTCAGCTTGCATTCTTTTTTAGTGATAATGGTTGCGCCCTTGCGTTTCAGGCCCAGATATGCTGCCGTATATTTTTTGATACGCTTGTCTTTTATCCGTAGAGATTTTTTCTCAGGATAATCACTGACCCCGATAATATACAGATTTTTAGTATCCACCTGTTTTTCCGTCACAAGGGAGTGTACAAAAGAACTGGCATTATATGAATCCGGACGATTGTATAAAAACGGATCATTGACATCATGGACAGAAGACGGATTTGTATCCATATCATATTGGATTGCCCCGGCCAGCGCGGACATGGGAACGGCATCAGTATGGCTGTCTATAATAATCAAAGATAAGTTTTCCGGGCCTAAATAGCGGGACAGAGCAGAATAAACACCGCCGGTAATGCTATGGTCGATTCCCACCATGCAGGGTATATGGGGCAAAATCCGGTCTGTGACAAATTGATCTGCCTCATCCGCCATTTTTTTGCAGCCATCGCTGTCAATAAAAGAAATAAAATTTTCAGTGTTAATTTTTGAATGATCTTCTGAGCGTGGTTTTGGGCCCAGCCAAGACGGAACGGGCAGCGAGCCTATCGTATCGCACAGATTATTTTTGGCATCAGAACGAAGAAGGTCCATAACTCCGTCAAGAGGATCATCAAATTCGTCTGCAGTCTTCAGCATATGCCGTTTTTCCTGGATGGAATCATATTTTTCATCACAATCCACGGGACAGCCAAAAAAGATAACTTTTTTATTGAGAGTGGTTTCCATAATTGATTATCTTACACGGATAAATGAGATTGAATAATTTGAGGATTGTCCACAAGCTCCTCGGTTGAATGGACATTGACAATCTCGCCTTTGGTGTCCATTAAATAATGACGGCTGGCAACTTTCAGTGCCATACGGTAATTTTGTTCAACGATCAGCAGCGTTATACCGGATTCTACACAAAATTTTAAAACCACATCGGTGATCATCTGAACAAGTAAAGGGGAAAGCCCCTGTGAAGGTTCGTCCATAATGATGATCCTAGGATTGCTGATCAAGGCCCGGCCAATGGCAAGCATCTGCTGTTCACCGCCACTGAGTGTAGAACCATCCTGGTTTGTTCTATCTGCAAGCACGGGAAAATGATCACATACTTTTTCAAATGTCCATGCATCATTGCCATTTAAGGGTCTGGCAGCCAGCTTGAGATTTTCTTCCACACTTAACCCCGGGAAAATATGTCGTTCAGCAGGTACATAGGCCACCCCCAATTTGGAAACTTTATGGGGCTGCCAACGGGTTGTTTTGGTTCCATCTATATGGATATCTCCGGATCGGGGCGGTGTCAGTCCCATTATAGACCGCAGGGTTGTGGTTTTACCGGCACCGTTTCGCCCAAGAATTGAAACCGCTTCCTGTTCTTCAACGTACATGGACAGCCCTTGAATAACATGGCTCTCACCATAGTAGGTCTGAATGTTCTCGATATTAAGGATCTTATTCTTCTTTTCCAAGATATGCCTCCCTGACCTGCTGGTTGTTTCGGATCTCTTCTGGTGTGCCTTCTGAGATGATACAGCCGTCTTGAAGAACTGTAATCTTGTCTGAAATACTCATCACCATATCCATATCATGCTCAACCAATACCACACAGATTTCACAGGCCAGCTCTTTAATCAGTTTTGATATGTGCTCGGTTTCTGCGGGTGACATCCCGGCTGTCGGCTCATCTAAAAACAGAATTTTGGGATCACCGGCCATGGCAATTGCCACTTCCAGCACCCGTTGATCGCCATATGCAAGGTTCTTTGCCGGCCGGGCGGCCAGATCCTTTAATCCAAGGCGTTCCAACATCGCCCATGTATATTCGGTGACCGCCTTAAGGGTTTGTTTTGAAGAAAAAATTCGCAAAGAACCACCGCTTTTTGCCTGCCTGGCAATTCTTAAGTTTTCAAACACACTGAGATCTTCAAAAAGACTGTTCACCTGGAAAGTCCGGCAGATACCCATTTTTACCAGTTCATGGGTGGGTTTATTGGTAATATCTTGTCCCTTAAAAAATATTTTTCCGGAACTGACGCCTATTTTGCCGGTAACAATATTGATAAAAGTCGTTTTACCGGCACCATTGGGGCCGATAATGGATGTCAGCCCATGGTTGTTGACACTAAAACAAACTTGGTTTGTTGCCATGACACCGCCAAAACGCCGGCATAAATTTTTAGTGCAAAGTAACTCCTCCATTTTCAACCCTTTCGAAATCGCTTGAGATGATCACCGATTCCCACAAACCCGGTTGGTAAAAATAAAACCAGAAAGATAACAACCAGTCCAAGAAATATTTCCCAATGTTCTGTCATGGTACTGATATAGTCTTGAATATAAATAAAGATGACTGCGCCCACAAATGAGCCCCATAGTGAACCAAGGCCGCCCAAAAGAACCATCATCAATATGCCGGCTCCGGCAAAAGCACTCATTGTGGAAGGACCGATATATCCTTTATACAGGATAAACAAAGCACCGGCGATACTGGCCAGTATACAGGCAAGCAACCACCCTAAAAGCTTATATTTGCGGACATTAATCCCAACAAAGGAAGCCCGGTCTTCATTTTCACGTATGGCTTCAAGAACAGCGCCAAAAGGAGAATTGATAATCCTGCGGGTGAGAAAAAAACAGATAGTGACAATACTTAATGTAAAAAGATAAATGACAATGGGATTCCCCGAATTGCCAAGATTCCACCCGAACAAACTGATATCCGGATTGGGCATTCCCATCAAGCCGTCATCACCACCGGTCAGTCCATACCATTTCCACACAATGGTATGAAACATCATGCCAAACGCCAGGGTCAGCAAGGCAAATGCCAACCCCCCTGTCCGGACCTGAACCCAGCCGACGGGCAATGCAACAAGGGATGTGAAAACAATACCGACAAATATAGCCAGCCACAGTGACGTGGGCGATATATGGATTAAAAACAGCCCGACAACATATGCACTGATTCCCAGATAAGCGTTATGCATAAATGACAATAACCCGGTGTAGCCTAAAAGGACATCCAGGCTCATGGCTAGAAGACCGTAAATCATCATCTCAGTGATCAGGCTGATATAAAAGCGATTACCGGATATAAAGGGAAACAGTCCCAATCCGCTCAAGAGCAGAATAATCAAAAAGATTTTTTGTGGTGGAAATCCTTTTTTAATACCGGGTATGGTTGTTGTGTTATTCATTATTCAAACTTTCCTTCCCCAAGAATGCCACGAGGCATAAAAGCAAGAATAACCGCCATCAGTATGTAGACGATTACCATTGCCAGGTCAGTGATAAAAAATTCTGCCATTGTCTGGACAACACCGATAAGAAGTGCTGCAATAACTGCTCCTCTCAGGCTTCCCAGGCCGCCGATCACAATTACAACAAAGGAACTGATCAACATTTCACCGCCCATCAAAGGATCAATGGTTGTCAATGGGCCTGCTATGATCCCGGCCATCCCGGCCATGATACATCCCAGAACAAATGCACCGATGTGCACATAGCTCATGTTGATCCCAAGACAGGACACCATCTCGGGGATTGAACTTGAGGCCCGCAGGATTATTCCAACCTTGGTCTTGCTTAAAAAAAGCATTAAAGCGCCCATTATTACCCCGATTATCAGCAAAGTAACCAGCCGGAAAATCGGATAATCAGTTCCAAGGACAGGAAGTGTCCCTTGCATAAAGGCCGGTAAATCGATGAAGCGCGGCTTGTTTCCCC
>JAAEMC010000458.1 GCA_024225895.1 Desulfobacteraceae bacterium
GAAGGGTAATTGTAAATTCGGTAAAAACATCCTTTTTGGAATCCACCGTGATAGTGCCGCCATGCTGCTGGATTGACTTTTTGGCAATAAAAAGCCCCAGGCCGGTTCCTTTTTTCTTCTTATCAGAATAAAAGAGGCTGAATATCATATCCTGCTGCCCTTTTGTGAGTCCGCTGCCATTGTCTTTTATTACAAACATCAGATTGTTGCCCTTTATTTGGGCTGAAAAATCAATGGACAGCTGTTTTCTTTTTTTTGTTACAGACTCGCAGGCATCCACGGAATTATCAAGAACACTCAACAATGCCGCAAACAAGGAAATTTCATCGACAATAACCTGAACCGATTCCTCGGGCAAATCAAGATTTAAGGATACATTGGCCTTATCCAGCCGGGGGGCCAGGATTTTTACCAACTCATTCATAAATTTAGACAATACCACTTTTGATTTGAAAAGTTTACGCTCCTTTGAATGGTACAAAATATCTACGACCATCTGCCGGATACTTGATATTCTCTCCTTTACAATCTCCCAGCCCTCTTCTATGAGATCTGTATCCCTTTTATCAAGCCCTGAACTGATCATATAGGAACCGCCGTCCAATCCTGTTAAAACCCCTTTAATTCCATGGGAAATGGAACTGATATGAAGGCCCAGGTTTGCCAGGTGTTCCTGCAATCTTCTGATGATGGTCACATCCGTGGACATTTCCATGACCTGTTTGGTTTTACCTTTTGTATTTTTAATAGCCGATGTCTGGATAAAGATATTCCGGATTCGGCCGTCTTTTCTTTTCACGTCCATTTCTGCAAAATGGGATTTGCCGTCTGCAAAAGTCTTTTCCACAGGGCAATTTTCGCAAGGGGAAAAAATTGCTTTATACACCTGATAACAGCACATACCGGCTTTAAAACTAAAATGCTCTTTAAAAAGATTGTTGGACTCAATAATATTATAGTCCTTATCCTGGATGGTGATATAGCTGGGGGATTCGTTAAACAACTGAACATAGCGCTGTTCCGATTCTGCAAGTTTTGCGGTTTTTTCTTTAACCAGCCGCTCCAGGTCCTTGGTATAATTGGCTAGTTTTTTTCGAGTTTCAATGCGGTCATTTGCTCGTTTCAAAGCAATATCCAGGATATCGTTATCAATGGGTTTGGCAATAAAATCCACTGCATCCATTTTCAGGCTTTCAATGGCCAGTTTCATATCGCCATGGCCGGTGATCATTACCATTTCAATTTCAGGATAGTGCGCCTTGGTTTGGGCCAAAAGGTCCACACCGCTCATGCCCGGCATTTTAATATCAGTTAGCACAATATCAGGCAGCAGATCATTGATCATCTGAAAAGCGGTTTTGCCATTGTCTGCTGTATGAACCTCATACCCGGCATCTTCAAGGTAGATCCCTAAAACTTTCCGAATCCCCGCTTCATCATCTACCAGCAGGACTTTCATTGATTAATTACCCTTTGATTCATGTGTTGAAATGCATTTTTCGATAATCATCTTTAGATATTGTGGATCATCACTTTTTGCAACAAAGAATTCAGGTTCGGGTATTTTTGTTTTTAATTTCACATTGAGCATTTTGATATAATGCAGGAATGCATCCCGGTCTACGCCTGTATATATAATCACCGGAATATTCTTAAATTCAGGTCTTGTTTTCAATTCCCGGTACACCAATGCCCCCCCCTTTTCCGGCATCATGACATCAAGAATTATCAGGTCCGGGCTTGCTTTGTTCAGTACTAAAAGGCCCCGCAACCCATTGACCGTTAATACGGGTTCAAATCCAAGGGATTTCACAAGTGTCATCAAAAAGAACCGGATCTGCATCTCATCCTCCATGATGAGCACCTGCTTTTTATTTTTATTTTTACCTGTAATATCAATCCCTTTCTTGTTGTTTCAATGATCACCTATAGTGAACCTTGCAGCTATTTCAATGCCTGCGGCTATAACTTATCCGGCCGGTTCACGCTGGCCACAGGACATGCGCTCCGCAAGACCACCTGTTCCACGGTACTGCCCAGCAATGCATCGTCAGAATCTATTTCCCGGGTATGATGGGCCATAACAATCAAATCACCGCTGGCTTCCCTGGCAAATTTTAGAAGTTCCACATATGGAACTCCTTCCCATACGCAGATTTCGTAATTGTCAAAACTCTCCATCTGGGAGACATATGTGCTTTCTATTTTTTTTCTGGCCTCTTTGACCTCTTCTTCAATGGATTTTTGGCCCGGCCCGATACCAGCCTGGGACTGATCAATATCCAGGGCATGAAAGAGATAGAGCTTGCACCCGATCTGTTCTGCCATCTTATAAGCAAATTGAAATGCCGACATGGACGCCTTTGAAAAGTCGGTGCCAAAAATGATTTTATTAAAATACCAGAAGCAGGTTTCACAAGGTCTGCTGATAATTAAAACCGGACATCTGGCCCGCTGGGCCACCTTCTGCATGGTGGTGCCCACAATCCCCCTGAACCGCTTGCCGGCAAGATCATCTTCCTTGGTATGCGCGCCCATGATGATGCAATCCACCTGTTCTTTTCTGGCGTACCGCAAAATCTCAGTGGATGGGATACCGGCCAGGGTAGAATACGCGGGTTCCCCGTGTTTTTTAATCAGTGTATCATAGGTGCTTTTCATCTCCTCTTTGACCCAGTCCACATAGTCCGGTCCAATGGTTTCCTTTTCACCTGTGACATAATCTGTCACAAAAGAACTGCTGCCATGGGAAGGTTCGCCAAACACATGAAACAGCACAAGTTCTGATTTATACTTTTCCGCCAGCTCAAAAGCAATTTTGGCTGCGGCATCACATGCCGGTGACGCATTAGTTGCAAAAAGTATTTTCTTAAACATGATTTACCTCCTTATTACACATTCCAATGGGTTGAAGTTAAAGGACATTTCCCAGGTGATTCCTTCTATGAACTCAAACAGGGTATAAAAGGTCTCATACTGAAAAACATCCTGACTATCCCCAAAAATAACGTGTTTTAATTCACCAAGTTCCATTTTGTGCCCTACAAGATTTTCCAAATGGAAAAACTTTAAGTCCTTTGTCTCTTTGTTCTTAATTCCTTTTAATGAGTTATATATTTCAACGCCCGGTTTTCCCGGGAAACCTATCATTTCAATGGTTTTGAAAAAGACCAGGGAATCAATCTCCTGGATTTTCAATTCTTTTGCAGGTACTTTGGAAACCATTTTCAAAAAAGTGTCCAAAAGTTCTGACAACTGGATCAGGTCCGGGTATTTTTTTATCATGGAAAAAAAGGAAATCAGCTTATAATCCCGGGCAAGTGCGATGCTATGGGACAACAGACGCAGCACC
>JAAEMC010000459.1 GCA_024225895.1 Desulfobacteraceae bacterium
GCATGCCTTTTTCCCAATTTTTTTTTGTAAGGCCGGTTTTATGGATGCTGACTATGAGTTCAACATTCGATTTTAGATGTATGCTGTACAGGATGTCCTCAATCTCTTTTCCCAGTTCCAGATAGCCTATGAGAGTGGGGCCTTCAAAAACAGGCTGCACCACACGCAACGTAAATGTCCCAATGGAACCCAGTTCAATGCCTGAAGAAATTTCCCCTGTTTGTTGGGCCTCAAGCATTGTAAAACGCGAGATAAGACCCCCTTGTTTTTCGGGCTTATGGATACGTACAATATTCGTACGGTCAACTGCATTAAAGTAAAGATGTGTAATGGCGTATTTGTTTTTGAGTTGTAAAAAGAGCAGACGATACATTGCCAAAAGCTGATCTCTGTCCTGGTGCTTCAATGCTTTGTTAAGATCGTCATCATTCAAAAGCGCCGCCTGAATGGCGGAAAGATCTTCTGCCTGCTCTTCAAGTATCCTAATCAGGCTGGCTGAAGCATTATTTATTATGTTTTTTCCTGTGGTATCAATCTTTATTTGTTCAAGCCAGATAATCAGTGAGCAAAAAGAAAAGATCAGGATCAACAGCAAAAGGAATAGGGGAATCATCAGCCGGTTTTGAATCGGCTTGTATGGTTTGTCTCGTATGGGTGCAGTCTCTTTTTTGTTCATATCATCCCGGATCTTTTTTGCCTATCAGGCAAAGCTTGTACAATTGTTCCAGAAGATTTGCCTTTGTAATGGGCTTTACCAAGTAACCATCGCATTGTTCTTTAAATGACTTAATGACATTTAGGCCGTCACTGAGGGCAGTGATCATCAAGATTTTAATTCCCCTTCCCGTAACTCCTGCCCTTTTTTCCTTTTCCCGAATAAGCTTAAGGGCCTCCTGCCCATCCATTTCCGGCATCATAATATCCAGACAGACAAGATCGTAAGACTCTTTATCCTCCATTGCAGCAATAACAGCAGTCACCGCTTCTTTTCCGTTCACAGATATATGGACCGGGCCATATTCTTTTAAAAGATCTTGTAAAAGCAGGCGATTTGTAAAATCGTCGTCCATTATCAGTGTCTTCATGGACGATTTTTCTGATTCATTAACAGGGCTTGGCCGGGTTTTTACCTCAAAATCTCCTGCCCCAATCTTACCAATGATTTTTCTCAGCCAATCAACCACTGCCAGTAACATGTCTGACGGGCAAGCATCTGATTCAATATATTGTTCCAGAAGGCTCTCAACTTGTTGAAAAATGTCTGATGCCTTGTAAAGGCCAAAAATGCCGCAATCGCTTTTCAAGGTGTGCAGGGTTTTTTTTATTGTAACCAGAGCCTGGCTATCATCCGGGTTTGCCTCAAGTTGAAGTGATGTGTTTTCAAGCCTTTGAGCAGCATTCCCCCAGTCTAAAATGATATCGTCGATGATGCTGTTATCAACAACCTCTGAAAAGGATACTATAGAAATCTGCGAACATTTTTCTGCTATTTTAGTGTTTTCAGCTTTTAAGGCTTCTAAATCCACATTTTCTCCTTATTTCAGATGGTTGTAGGATTTTTTCTTAATTTTTTGAGCTTTGTTTTTATATTTTTAAAAAGGTTGAA
>JAAEMC010000460.1 GCA_024225895.1 Desulfobacteraceae bacterium
AAATGGATTTTTAACAAAAAAAGAAGTGTCCAATGAAAAAGAAAACAAACAATTATGAATGGATCGCGAAATATTAAAAAAGGCTTCTAATCTATGTCAATCCAGTATTGTGTCCAGGGGCATCGTTCCTTATAAGGATATTTGAGAAGTTCGGTGGCAAGAATAGAAAAGTCTTTTTTCCGAATCACGTAATAATTCACTTCATCTTTGTCCATGATCTGTTTAATCCCAACTGCTGCAAAAAGGGTTATATGCTTGTTGATAACAAAGCATTTCACTGCGCCTGTGACAATCTTCAGACCAGACTCAGTCTGAATGTCGAATAAGTCAATCATGGTAATGGTAAAGGGTTTGCCGTTGAAATGGTTTGTCGCCCCTGTCCGGGTCAATTCACATTTTATGAAATTTTTAAAACTCATTTCCAATTCAGTAAAATCAGACGTATCTGAGAAAACTGTTTGCGGCAAAAAAAATATAAAAAGAGAAATAGGAATGATAAAGTATCGGCATCTGGATTTAATGGAATTAGGCATTGTTTTTTATCAATTTTTGGATGGTATTTCGAAGATCCCTGAGCACAACCGGCTTAATGGTTACACTGCTGGTACCCTCGAATTGGGTGGCAAATCTGTTCTGGACTTTAGTATTCCGATAACCGGTTTCCACGACCACCGGAATTTTGTGATTGATCTTAATAATTTTTTTAATGAACTCTTCTGATTTCATTCCCGGGATTTGATGGTGGGTGATGATCATTCTGAATTTTTCGGGTTGAATTTTAAACGAATTCAGGGCATCAATCCCGTTTTTGGAAAGGGTGGCAGTGTACCCCATTTTAGTGACCACTGTTTTTATTAGGCGGCTTCTTTTTTCATCTGCATCCACGATAAGAATGTGATTCTTTCCTTTTAACGTGGCCATGCTGAAGGCCCTGCTTTCAGCAGAATCCCATTTAGGGCCGTTGAATGGATGTAGTTGCCCGATATCAAGCTCATATGCCTTGGACGAGATAAACTGATCATTATTATCATCTGGTATT
>JAAEMC010000461.1 GCA_024225895.1 Desulfobacteraceae bacterium
AAAAATCATTCCTTATATCAGTGTGCTCGAAGGCATCATTGATAACCTTGATAAAAAAAAATACAAGATCGATGTGTTTTACCTGCCTGGCTTTGAAAAAGAAGATCACAGCAAACTCAAAGAAAAAATCGTGGAGAAAACATTCAGGATATGCGTCGGTATTGGAGATGAGGCGGCGGCATTTACCTGGAGTCTGGATGCTGAAACCTCAGTGCAAAAAATGTATACAGCTGTTTTGGCTCCGGACAAAATTATTCGTAATGATACAGATTTGTGCGGAATTTCCCTCAGGATCCCGGTAGACAAGCAGCTGCAGGAGATTGGCAGAGCATTGCCCGGGATAAAACAAATTGGTTTGATCTTTGATCCCCGGTATAATAATTGGTTTTACGGGCAGGCAATTCAGGCATCACAAGCCAATGAGTTAGAGATCGTTCCCTTGACAGTTAATTCAAAAAACCAGATCCCTAAAGTGCTGAAAGAACATATGAACAAGGTGGACTGCATATGGATGATACCGGACAAGACCATTGTATCAAAGGCGATTATTCAATATGTGATTAAGCTTTCGTTGCTCCATAAAAAGGGGGTGGTCGGTTATAATTCTTTCTTTACAAGGTCGGGAGCGGTGTTTTCCTTTGAATTTGATTACAAAAAATTAGGGGCGCAAACCGCTCACAAAATAATAAAAGTCATTGAAAACGGCATTTGCAACGAGGAGTCGCCATTGTTCAATCGAATTGTAAATCAAAAAACCGCCGAAAAGATCGGCCTGGAGATTATACCGTAACAAATGAGGACCTTTTTAAATATTGGTATACATGCACGGGTTTTGATCGCTGCCATTTTTTTGATCAGCGCCTCTACATTCACTCTGGGGTATTTTGGCGTAGGAATCATCAACCGATTTGTCACATTGCGGTTTAACCAGCGGATTGATTTTATGACAGAGTATCTTGCCATGAATGCGGAACTGGGTATTTTAATTGATGAGCAGCGATTGCTGCAGGGTCTAGCACAGGGAATGCTGGATGAAAATGATATTGCCCGGATTCAGATTGAAAATACAGAGGGCAGAACACTTGTGGATGAAACCCGAAATATAAGAGGGCCATTCCGGGTGACAGAGCGCAAAGTAGTCTTAAGCGAAATTGAAGGCGGATACGCTGAAATGGATCTGATTTTGGGGGGCGGTCCGGATGGCCATATTGGAACAGTAAAAGTGACCTATTCCATAAGAGGAATACGGGATCTTATTGAAGCCATGACCAAACGGTTTGTTGTGACTGCCATTGCGTTAACCCTGGTTTCCGGAATCATTTTTTATTTTATTTCAAGGTCCCTGGTGAAACCGGTCATTTCCCTGGTGAAAACTGCCAGGAAAGTGTCTATGGGAAACAGCTCGGTCAGGGCCAGGCTTGGCACCACGCCTGAGACCCGAAAATTGGCCGGGGCATTTAACGATATGCTGGATTCGTTGGCCAAAAGCCGGAAAACGGTGTTGCAGGCCCATGAAAAAATAGCCCGGCAGGAGACCCTGGCAGAAATTGGAAAATTTTCCATGATGATTGCCCATGAAGTAAAAAACCCCTTAGGGATTATTAAGAGTTCGGTTGAAATGATGAAAAAGGACTTAAAAATTCCAGAGGACAACCTGGCACTGATCTATGCCGAGGAAGAGTTGGAAAGGCTCAATGATCTGATCGAAAGCTTTTTAATGTTTTCGCGTCCGGCCAAACCCAAATTTGATATTATCGATCTGAACCAGATGCTGTACCAGGTAGTGATCGGATTTGAAATTCAATATGATTCTGAAAATGTGGATATCCATTCGGCAGTCCCAAGTGAGCCATTCTGGGCCGAGGCAGATTTTGACCTGCTGTCCAGGGGGATCAGCAATATTATCAGAAATGCACGTGAAGTGACAAAACCGGGCCATGCCATAGAGATTTCAGTGGATATCAAAGAAAAAAAGTGGACCCTGAATATCAGGGACCAGGGTGAGGGCGTTTTGGATGAGAACAAAAAAAAGGTGTTTGAACCGTTTTTTACCACCAAGTCCAAGGGAACAGGCCTGGGGCTTGCATTTGCCGACCAGGTGGTCAAGGCCCATGGCGGCAGTATAATTGTTGAAAACCATGAACAGGGCGGGGCCGTGTTCAGTGTGAACCTGTTTTCAAATACAGGGGATAGAAAAATAGAGGATGCAGAGCAAGATGGCGTATTTACTGATCGTTGATGATGAAGAAAAAATGAGAAACCTGCTTTCCATCATGCTGGAAAGAACCGGCTATAAGACCGACCAGGCCTGCGACGGCAGCCAGGCCTTGGAAAGACTGTCATCAAAGACCTATGACCTTGTCATTTCTGATATAAAAATGCCGAAAGTGGACGGCAGGGAACTGATCGTTAAGATGAAAGAACAGGGGATAATAACGCCTGTGGTTTTTATTACAGCTTTTGCCACTGTGGAGTCGGCAGTGGAAATGATGCGGCACGGTGCTGCGGATTATATTACCAAACCGTTTGATGATGAA
>JAAEMC010000462.1 GCA_024225895.1 Desulfobacteraceae bacterium
GCCAAAAAATTATTATTTTCTTGACATATCATGGAACATAGTTTAATTTCAATGATTTGATTTGTTAACCGAGGTTAGCGTTTTATGTTTGAGAATTTAAGTGACAGGCTCGACTCTGTTTTTAAAAAATTAAAAGGTCACGGCACCCTCAATGAAAAAAATATTGAGGATGGCTTAAAGCAGGTCAGGATGGCCTTGCTTGAAGCCGACGTGAATTATAGAGTTGCTAAAAATGTCATTTCAGATATAAAAGAACGAGCCTTGGGCCAGGAGGTAATGCAGAGCCTTACTCCCGGCCAGCAGGTTATCAAAATTGTAAATGATGAGTTCGCCAGAATGATGGGTTCTTCACATCAGGGTTTAAACCTTGAAGGGAAAACCCCGGGTTCTGTTATGCTTGTTGGATTACAGGGTTCAGGTAAAACCACAACCGCAGGCAAACTTGCTCTCCATTTACGCAAAGAGGGTAAAAAGCCCTTTCTGGTGCCTGTGGATGTTTATAGACCTGCGGCCATTGATCAGTTGAAAAAAATTGGCAATCAGTTGGATGTG
Organism: Desulfobacteraceae bacterium; assembly: GCA_024225895.1. Lineage (GTDB taxonomy): Bacteria > Desulfobacterota > Desulfobacteria > Desulfobacterales > Desulfobacteraceae > JAAEMC01. The sequence continues at coordinate 553 of JAAEMC010000462.1, forward strand.
CCTGTTTTCCAATCCACGACTGAGATGAAGCCGTTAAAGATATGCCAGGATGCCAGAATGCAGGCAAGGGAACAAGGCTATGACACCTTGTTGCTGGATACGGCCGGTCGGCTTCACCTTGATGAAGAATTAATGGCTGAGCTGGAAGGCATTAAAAAAGGGATTAACCCATCGGAAATACTTCTGGTGGCTGATGCCATGACTGGACAGGACGCGGTCAACATTGCCGGATCATTTGACAAAAAGCTGGATCTGAGTGGTGTTGTCCTGACCAAAATGGATGGTGATGCAAGGGGTGGAGCAGCGCTTTCAATAAAAGCGGTTACTGGCAAGCCCTTGAAGTTTATCGGTGTAGGTGAAAAATCGACTGCGCTGGAAGCATTTCACCCGGATCGAATGGCATCCAGAATTCTGGGTATGGGAGATACGCTCTCCTTTATCGAAAAGGCACAGGAGGCAGTCGACCAGAAAGATGCCAAGGCACTTGAAAAAAAATTAAGAAAGAATGCATTTACGCTTGAGGATTTTCGGAACCAGATGAAATCGGTCCGAAAAATGGGGTCTATAAAGGATCTGATTGGCATGTTGCCTGGTGTCAACAAAAAGCAGCTCAAGGTTTTGAATATTAGTGATAAGGAATTTAATAGGATTGAGGCAATCATCAATTCCATGACCCTGGAAGAACGTGCCAAATATGGGATTATAAAAGGATCAAGGAAAAAACGTATTGCTAAGGGAAGCGGCACAACCGTACAGGAAGTAAACAAACTTCTGAAAAGCTATTCCCAGTCAATGAAAATGATTAAGAAATTTAATAAAGGTGGTATGCGATCATTGAAGAGCATGCTACCATTTTAAGGAGAAAAAAAAGAGTATGGGAGTAAAGATTAGATTAACCAGAAAAGGAACCAAGAAGAAACCTTTTTACAGAATAGTTGCCGCTGACATTGAATCCCCGAGGGATGGCAAATTCTTAGAAGCCCTTGGAACCTACGACCCGATGGTGGAACCGCCAGTTATAATACTGAAAGAAGACAGAATAATGTATTGGCTGGGTGAAGGGGCAAAACCTTCCGCAACGGTTAATAGCATATTGAAAAAGCAAGGAGTCAGCCTTACACCCGCTTCAGCATAGCGATATGCATTACCCAGTATTCTTAACACCACATAGAAAGGAGATGTAGTTATGAAAGAGCTGATAGAATACATTGCAAAAGCACTTGTTGATAATCCTGACGAGGTTCAAGTATCAGAAGTTGTTGGAGATCAAACATCTGTTCTTGAACTGAAGGTGGCAAAAGAAGATCTGGGTAAGGTTATTGGAAAACAGGGCCGGTCAGCCCGAGCCATGAGAACAATTTTAAGTGCGGCATCCACAAAATTAAAAAAACGGACCGTACTTGAAATAATTGAATAGATAAATGAAAGGAAACACTCTGTTTACCATAGGGAAGGTAACCGGAGTTCACGGGCTCAAGGGGAATCTTAAGGTTTGGTCTTATGCTGAATCCATTGACACATTCAATCCGGGCACAAATGTATTTCTTAAGTCCAAAGACCAGTTCGAAAAACAATATAAAATACTTACGGCATCTGCTTATAAAAAAGGGGTAATGCTCTCTTTAGAGGGAATCGACAGCAGAAACCTGGCGCAGGAACTGGTTGACAAAGAAATTCTTATCAACCGGAATGATTTGCCGGAACTTGAGGAAGACACATATTATTGGCAGGACCTTTTGGGGCTTGATGTTATTGATAAGAGAAGAGGCTTTATCGGAAAAATTGAACATATTTTTCCCACAGGTGCAAATGATGTCCTTGTTGTAAAACAAAATGACCAGGAGGTTTTGATACCCATACATAAATCATTTATTGAATCCATTGACATTGATGCGCAAACCGTGAAGACCATACTTCCTGAGGATTATTAATGGACTTTACGGTTTTAACATTATTTCCGGAGTTGGTTAATTCATTCTTTGGACACAGTCTTATTGGAAGGGCCATTGAAAATAAACTCATTTGCGGGCATTGCATCAATATCAGAGATTTTACTGAAGACCGGCACAATTCAGTAGATGACAAACCTTATGGTGGTGGTAGCGGGATGGTGATGAAACCGGAGCCTTTAGAAAAGGCCATCCGGTTTGCAAAAGAACAAAGCCCGAGTTCAAGGGTAATACTCATGACCCCCCAGGGAGAAAAGTTTGACCAGGCAAAAGCAAGCCGTTTTGCTTGTCGAAAAGAGGGGCTTATTTTTGTATGTGGCAGGTATGAAGGCATTGATGAAAGAATTTACAACACACTTGTGGATGAAGAAATTTCTATTGGAGACTATGTAATGACTGGCGGAGAGCTGGCTTCAATGGCTATTATTGATTCAGTGTCAAGGCTGATTCCCGGAGTGCTGGGAAGTGAAGCATCTTTTCAGTCAGATTCTTTCACAGGAGACAGGCTGGAATACGCACACTACACGCGGCCTGCAGAATTTAAAGGCATAAATGTTCCTGAGGTATTACTTTCAGGGAACCATGAAAAAATCAGGCAATGGCGACAGGTGTCTTCTTTGCAAAGAACATTTATCAAACGGCCCGATCTTTTTGAAAAAAAAGCATTGAGTAGCCAAGAAAGGCAGATATTAAAAGAATGGTGTCAGGAGCTTACAGCACTTGTTAAAGAATAATCTTTATGTGGCCCTGATTCATTTTCCAGTGATGAACCGGAAAAAGCAACCCATTGGATCGGCTCTGACAACCATTGATTTGCATGACATTGCAAGGGCATCCATAACCTTTGGTGTTAAAGGATTTTATGTAGTAACCCCTTTTGAGGATCAGGCAGCCCTTGCCAACAAGGTCATTGACCACTGGACCAGCGGTGTTGGCGGAGAGCTGAATCCTTTCCGGAAAAAAGCGCTGGAGCTGATTCGTGTAACTGATTCATTTGAAGAAGCAGTAAGACAAATTGAAACTCAGAGAAACGAGCCGGTTGTAACCGTTGCAACAAGCGCAAAAGCTTACAATGGTTCGATTTCCACAATAGATTTAAAGCAAAGGCTTGAAAAAGAAGCTTCCCATTTGGTGGTTTTTGGAACCGCCTGGGGGCTGGCAGAAAAATTGATGAATGCATGTGATTTTATTTTAGAACCCATATTGGGTGCTGACGACTATAATCACCTCTCTGTCAGATCTGCTGCATCAATATATTTAGACAGGATATGTAATGGCTGACAGGTTTATAACACTGTCTCGCCGATATTAGGAGAAATAGGAGGAACAAATGGCTAACATTATTGAAAAACTTGAAAAAGAACAATTGCGTCTGGATATCCCCGAATTTGATTCAGGGGATACTGTTAAAGTGCATGTAAAAATCAGGGAAGGCGAAAAAGAACGTATCCAGGCATTCCAAGGTGTGGTTATAAAAAAAACAAAGGGATTTGCTGGCGCACGTTTTACCGTAAGAAAAATATCAGGAGGAATCGGTGTTGAAAGAATTTTTCCGCTTTATTCCCCAATTATTGATAAAATTGAAATTGTTACCAGGGGCCGGGTTCGCAGATCAAAGCTTTACTATCTGAGAAATTTGCGGGGCAAGGCTGCTAGAATCAAAGAAAAACGTTTTGTTTAAAACAAAGTGTTTATTGACCTTATGTGGCAATTTGAAAATGAGGCTGTAAACAAAGGTTACAAAGTCATTGCAGGCGTTGACGAGGCCGGCAGGGGTCCCCTTGCCGGTCCTGTTGTGTCTGCTGCCGTCATCCTGCCCGATGATTTCTCTTATAAAGGCATAAATGATTCCAAAAAGCTTTCCGAAAAACAAAGAGAAGCGCTTTTTCCGATTATCAAACACAATGCCGTTGCAGTTGCAACCGGAATTGCCTATCACGACGAAATTGACGACATCAATATTTTACAGGCTTCATTGCTTTCCATGAAAAGAGCGGTTGAAAACCTATCCACTGCACCGGATTTTCTTTTGATTGACGGTAAATTTACCTTGCACATGGATATTGACCAAACCGCCCTTATTAAAGGAGACTCAAGGAGTATTTCCATA
>JAAEMC010000463.1 GCA_024225895.1 Desulfobacteraceae bacterium
ACCGATCTGCTGCCACCAGAGCTGGGCAAGTTTCGGATAATCAGGGACATTGGTTCCTGTGGGTGTCCAGGCAACTCTTGCCGGACTTCTGTAGAATTCCACCAGACCGCCTAATTTCGGAGCCCGGTCAGTAAAAGACTGATGTCTGATATCGCTGTCCCTGATAGGCGTCAGACCGACATGGGTTTTTTTAAGTGAAACGGTTTTAGCTACGCAGAACTGGGCAAAGAGCCATGCTGCTTTACGTCTGTCCACCGGGGTACTCTTCAAGATTGTCCATGAACCGCAATCCTGATACCCAAGCTTTTGTCCTTCTTCCCAATACGGACCATGGGGTGAGGGCGCCATCCTCCATTTAGGTGTGCCGTCTGCATTAACAACAGGTGTGCCTTCTTTTACCATGTCTGCTGTAAAGGCTGTATACCAGAAAATCTGCTGCGCAACATTGCCCTTGGCAAGACTTGGCAGGGATTGATAAAAATCCATTCCCAAAGCGCCCGGAGGTGCATATTTCCTCAGCCATTCCATGTATTTTCTCAAAGCATATTTAGCAGCCGGACCATTGGCTGCACCACCCCTTGCAACAGTAGAACCCACCGGCCGGTTGTTTTTATCAACGCGAATTCCCCATTCATCAACAGGTTTTCCATTGGGCATGCCCTTGTCACCGGCACCTGCCATGGAGAGCCAGGCATCAGTAAACCGCCAACCGAGATCAGGTGCTTTCTTACCATAATCCATATGCCCGTATATGGCTTTACCGTCTATTTCTCTTACATGCTCGCTAAAGAATTCAGCAATGTCTTCGTACGCAGACCAGTTTGCCGGTACGCCAAGATTATAACCATAAATCTCTTTGAATTTCTTTTTGAAATCATCACGGCTGAACCAGTCATAACGGAACCAGTAAAGGTTGGCAAACTGCTGGTCAGGAAGCTGATAGAGTTTTCCATCCGGACCTGTTGTAAAGGATTTTCCCATAAAATCATCCACATCCAGGGTCGGCAGGGTGACATCTTTACCTTCGCCTGCCATCCAGTCGGTCAGATTCACGACATGACCATAACGCGAATGGGTACCAATCAGATCAGAATCATTTACATAGGCGTCAAAAACATTTTTTCCAGACTGCATTTGAACCTGCAGTTTTTCAATAACATCCCCTTCCTGGATCAGGTCATGGGTGACTTCAATTCCTGTAATTTCTTTAAAAGCTTTGGTGAGTACTTTGGATTCGTACTCATGGGTGGGAATAGTCTCGGAAACTACTTTAATCTTCATGCCTTTAAACGGAGCAGCAGCTTTTGCAAACCATTCCATTTCCTTGAGCTGTTCTTTTTTGGATAGTGTTGATGGTTGAAATTCATCATCAATCCATTTTTTTGCCGCGGACATGTCTGCGCTCACAGGAACTGCAGTGAGCAAGAATAATACAGCGGCAATCCATGCCAGAACGGCCATCCTTGAACCTTTCTTTAACAACGTATTTCCCATATTGATTCTCCTCCATTTGTAGCCTTCAATTATTTGTTCTTTACGGGATATATTACAAGCGTGAAGGCTTTAAACACCGATAATATAATTAAATATTCCTTGATATTTATCCCCACCGCATAACAATCACCATCCAGACAATTGCGATACCTAATCCAAGCCAGAGCGTAAGATCCGTCAATCCTATCCAGGCAAGATGTATGTATGCACTGCCCAAAAGCCCGATAAAAAGACGATCGCCCCGGGTGGTGGAAAGTGGTAAAAAACCTCTTCGTTCAATGGTTGGTGAAAGTATCTGCCAGATAGTCATACTGATCAGCATCAGCACGATCACCGAAAAAAAGATTGCTGTGGGAATGGTCCATGCCATCCATTCTAAATTCATGGTTTCTCCTTTGCTTATACCCGTCCCATGGCAAAACCCTTGGCCAGATTGTTTCTAACAAACCAGATCACAAGAGCGCCCGGAACAATGGTCAAAATACCGGCGGCAGCCAGAAGTCCCCAGTCAAGCCCGGTTGCACTGACCGTCCTTGTCATGGTTGCTGCAATGGGCTTGGCATCGGTTGTGGTCAATGTTCTTGCAAGTAATAGTTCCACCCATGAGAACATGAAACAGAAAAATGCGGTCACACCAATTCCGGACCGGATCAAAGGAACAAAGATAGTTAAAAAGAACCGCGGGAATTTATATCCGTCAATAAAGGCGGTTTCATCAATTTCACGGGGCACGGCAGACATGAATCCTTCTAGAATCCAAACAGCTAAAGGAACATTGAAAAGGCAATGGGCCATTGCAACTGCAATATGGGTGTCAATCAGGCCGAAAGTGGAATAGAGCTGGAAAAAAGGAAGAAGGAAGACCGCAGCAGGAGCCATGCGGTTGGTGAGAAGCCAGAAAAATAAATGCTTGTCTCCGATGAAGTTGTACCTTGAAAAAGCATAGGCAGCAGGCAATGCCGCAACAAGCGAAATCATCGTATTCAACGTCACATATATAATGGAATTGATATACCCGTTATACCATGAAGAATCTGTAAAAATTTTCATATAGTTGGCAAAGGTAATGTTTTTCGGATATAGGGAAAATGATCCTAAAATATCTGCATTGGTCCTTAAAGACATATTAAGCATCCAATAAATTGGAAGCATGAGAAGGATCATGTAAATAATGAAGAAAACCGTTCTTTTTTTCATGCCTTTTCTCCTTTCCCCACATTTTGCAGGACTTGGTAAAACAGCCAGCTAAACAAGAGTATGATCAGAAAGTAAACAAGTGAAAATGCAGCAGCCGGCCCTAAATCGAACTGGCCTACTGCAATTTTAACAAGATAGATGGATAAGAATGTGGTGGCATTTCCCGGGCCGCCACCGGTGAGTACAAAGGGCTCTGCATAAATTAAAAAGCTGTCCATGAAGCGCAATAAAAGGGCGATGGTCAAAACCCCTCTCATTTTTGGCAGTTGAATGTACCAAAAAGTTGCCCATGTGGAGGCCCCGTCAATCTTGGCCGCCTGGAAATAGGCTTCGGGAATGGCCCTGAGGCCGGCATATGCCAGAAGCACAACCAATGGTGTCCAGTGCCAGACTTCCATGAGCATTAAGGTGATCCAGGCGTCTGACGATCTTGCCGTGTGGTCAAATGCAGTACCCAGACTATTTATTGCTGCGCCGAAAAGCCCTATATCCGGCCGGGTAAAGATAATCCAGATGGTTCCGATCACATTCCAGGGGATGAGCAGGGGCAGAGCAATGAGTACAAGGCTGACAGATGCGGCCCATCCTTTTTTAGGCATCATCAAAGCGATGAGAATTCCCAGCGGCATTTCTATTAAAAGTACAAGTCCTGAAAACAGGAACTGGCGCCATAGCGCGTCATGCAACCGTTTATCAGAAAGCACTTCTTGAAACCATTCCGTTCCTACAAAGACCCGCTGTCCAGGGCCAAAGATATCCTGGAGAGAATAATTTACCACAGTCATCAAAGGTATAATCGCACTGAAAGCAACCAATATAAAAACCGGCAAAACAAGGAACCAGGCTTTGTTATCTTTCCATTTGTCCATATAAGTTATGCTCCAATTTTATTAGGTTATTTATGTGTTAAAAGTTTTTCATTGTGAAATAGTCTGATCCAGTCCTTTGGAAATTTCAGCCAGGCGTTTTCAGATGGTGTGGGCTTTCCTTCCGGCAGCCTCGCTCTTAAGATATGGCCGGACAAATGGACAGTAACAATTTTAAAATTACCCTGGTCTTCTATGGTTTTGACCGACGCCCTGACACTGTTTTCAACCTCTTTTGCATGTACTTGAAGATATAACGGGCGGATGCCCAGCTCTAAATTCTCACTGGCCTTATTTGCCATGCTTGCCGTGGTATCGTCCAGTTCAATTCCTGCGCCGTTTACCATGGCTTTGTTGCCGTCTATCTTGCAGGGAATGAAATTCATGCCCGGACTGCCGATGAAATATCCGACAAATTTGTGGCTGGGGTTTTCAAATAGCTCCTGGGGGGTTCCGATTTGAACAATTTCCCCTTCATACATGACGATGACTTGGTCTGCAAATGTCAATGCTTCCACTTGGTCATGGGTTACATATAAAAGGGTGAGTTTTAATTGCTCATGTACCTCTTTGAGCTTACACCTTAACTGCCATTTTAAATGGGGATCAATGACCGTCAGCGGTTCGTCAAACAGAATGGCTGCCACATCACTTCGAACCAGGCCCCTGCCCAGCGATATTTTCTGCTTTGCATCGGCGCTGAGGCGGGCGGCTTTTTGATTCAGACTCTTAGTCAAATCAAGGATTTGAGCTACTTCCAGAACCCTTGTCTTGATATCTTCCTTATTAAAGCCCCTGTTTTTCAAGGGAAAAGCCAGGTTATCAAAAACCGTCATGGTGTCGTACAACACAGGAAATTGAAATACCTGTGCAATGTTCCTTTTTTCAGGCGGGAGATCTGTTACATCTTTACCATCGTACAAAACCCTTCCTTTACTGGGCGTAAGCAACCCGGAAATAATGTTCAGCAGGGTTGTTTTCCCGCAACCGGATGGGCCCAGCAAGGCATATGCTCCTCCGTCATCCCAGATGTTGTCGATTAGCCTGAGTGCATAATCGGTTTCATCCCTGGGATTTGCAATGTAACTGTGGGCAACATTGTCCAAAGTGATTTTTGCCATTTATATCTCCTATAAATGTTCTAATTTCAGGTGATCCGGGGATAAAATAAGGGAACCTGATTCTGAAAAAATAAACAGGTTTGCCGGATCTAAAAAGACCTTGATTTTTGAATCTATTTTCTGGGAGTAAACTCCCACTTCCTGAACAACGAGTTTTGTTTTTTCGAAATCCATATGAATAAAGGTTTCAGAACCATTTATTTCCGCCAGCTCAACAATTGCATCCAGCATGGTGTCATTTCCGTTCTGGGGGGTTAAATAGAGGTGGTTTGATCTGATGCCGACAATATAGTTGCCCGGTGAGAGTGAGCTTAGGTGGCCTTTCAGGGGAGTTGAAACATTATCGCCAAGACTTAAAGTTTTGTTATTGACCACACAGTTCAAAAGATTAATGGGCGGGTCACTGAAAACTTCTGCAACTTTTATGGTGGCAGGCTTATGGTAAACTTGTGAAGTCACACCGGTCTGGATCATGCGGCCCTTATCCAGCACCACAATGCTACCCCCAAGTTTCAGTGCCTCTCCAGGTTCAGTGGTGGTGTAAACAACAATGGTATCCCGCTGCTGGAAAATATCCTGCAGGTCAATCTGTAATTCTTCTCTGAGCTTGTAATCAAGATTGACTAAAGGCTCATCAAGCAAAAGAAGATTTGAATCCTTTACAAGAGCTCTTGCAATGGCACATCGCTGCTGCTGGCCGCCGGATAACTCGACGGGCAGACGGTCCAGCATGGATTCAAGATGCAGCATTTGGGCCACTTCCCTGACTTTATGATCAATCTTTTTCTTGTCCATGCCTAGAATTTTCAAAGGAGAAGCAATATTATCGTAAATTGTGAAAGAGGGATAATTAATGAATTGCTGGTATACCATAGAGATGTTGCGCTTTCGAACACTTACACCGGTGACATCTTCCCCGTTGACAATTATCCTGCCGGTGTCGGGTCTGTCAAGCCCTGCCATGATACGTAAAAGAGTGGTTTTCCCGGAAAGTGTTCGTCCCAGGAATATGTTTGTGGAACCGGGTTCTAATTCAAGAGAGATGTCTTTTAAATAAACTTCCTCATCAACAGTCAGATTAATATTTTCAATTGAAATACCCATGTTGATCTCCGGTTTTTTGTTACCATTTGTGAAAGTGTATGTTCAAAAACGCAAATAACATTAATTGAATTCTTCCGCAAGTGAAAAAAACGAAAATTTTCGAAAATTTTATATTTAGATTAATATTAAATAAAAAGCTTAGCCCGAATATCCGGGTTAGCCTAATTAAGATTGAATCGCGCAATGGGATTTTTTAAAATAAATAAAATAGTAAAGATTTGATTTGACAGCCAATCTTCAAACCCGGAGACTGGCACCGAAGTTGGACTATACCATAATTTTTCCTGGAACCTCATAAAGTATCCGGGTTAGAATGGGGATCAAACTTTAGGTAGCAGGTTTTGTCCCGCAAAAGAGAAAAATAAACTTAAATAATATAATAAAATGGTATATGTCTTTAACAATTCAATTGGTTCGCCAGATCCCAGGTGATAATGCAGACAATTTACGCAAGACAACCCCCAGCAAGAAAAGAGGGGAAAAATCAAAGTGGCGATTGAAGTATTTGCTCTTGGTAATTAATTAAATAATCTTTTAAAAAAAAGCGGTGACACAAAATGAAATACTTGCGCAATGATGACCCTGAATTAGCACAAATGGCAGCCGATGAAGAAAAGCGGCTTGAAAATACTTTAAATCTTATTGCGGCTGAAAGTCACTGCCCCCGGTCTATTCTTGAAGTCCTGGGATCTGCATTCAATACCAAGACCATTGAAGGATATCCCGGAAACCGGTTCCATGCCGGATGCATTTACGTGGATCAAGTTGAAAATCTGGCCATAAAAAGGGGCAAGACCCTTTTTGGTGCCGAACATATAAATGTCCAGCCGCATAGCGGAACTTCTGCAAACCTTGCGGTTTATTTCAGTGTCCTGAATACAGGGGACAAAGTCCTTTCCATGAGCCTGCCCCATGGCGGTCATCTTTCCCATGGGCACAAGGCATCCATCACCAGCAGATGCTTTGATTTTTCCCATTACAAAGTACATCCAAAAACCGAACAAATCGATTATGATCAAGTACGCAAGATGGCCCGGTCACTTCAACCGAAAATGATAGTTGTCGGTGCCAGTTCTTATCCCAGACTGCTTGACTATGAAAAGATGGGCAAAATTGCCAAAGAGGTGTCTGCATTTCTTCTGGCGGACATGGCACATCTTGCCGGCCTTGTGGCGGCAAAGGTGATCCCGAGTCCTGTGCCCCATTGCGATTTTGTAACATTCACCTGTTACAAAACCATGATGGGCGGCAGGGGCGGGGTGATCTTGTGTAAAAAAAGGTTTGCCAAAAGACTGGATCAAACAATATTCCCGGGATGCCAGGGCACCAGTGCCGTTAATCTTATCGCAGCAAAAGCACTGATCTTTAAACTTGCCCAAACCGACAAGTTTATGAGGGTGCAAAAAAAGACCTTGGAAAATGCCAAGGCCCTGGCCAAAAATTTTAAAGAAAAAGGATACCGTATTATTTCAGGCGGAACAGATAATCACCAGGTACTCATTGACCTTACCTGTAAAAAAATATCAGGCAAAGCAGCAGAAGAATCTCTTGAATCAGCAGGTATTATTTTGAACCGGAATGTGGTGCCGGAAGATGAAGAAAATCCAGGCAAGGTCAGCGGGATCAGAATCGGCACAAATGCTGTAAGTGCCAGGGGAATGGGAAAACCCCAGATGGACAGGATTGCCGATCTTGTGGATCAGGTTTTAATGAATCCTGAGAAGATACAGGTGTATAAGAAGGTAAAGCATGATGTGCTCACCTTGTGCAATGCATTCCCAATTGGTATGGAATGGTCAAAGTGACATTGGAATATGTGCCATGTCATTTTGTTAACAGATTCATATTGGGTTCCCCGGGTCTTTTGAGAAATCAATCTGACCGGGTTATTTATAATGGATGTTAAAATAAAACAAAGCAGATGGTGTGAAAGCTCAATCATTACCCATGGCTTATCAAAATATTGAGTTCTCGATCAGCCTCTAACTAAAACCTGGTACAGTTTCTCTATTTCGGAATTAACAGGAATATCAAGATCTTCTGCTGATTTTAAATAGGCATGATAAATCTTGATTATGTTGGGGGTGTTTCCAAGTGACGCATAAAAATTCATCAGTTTTTTATAAATCATCTCATCCCATGGATCTGTTTCTAATATTTTTTTTGCATATATGATTGCCTGGTCATATTTTTTGTTCTTTTCCAAAAAGCATAAAATTGCATTCAATGCAGTTAAATAGTTTTCATTAAATAGTTGTCTTTTCTCAATACACCAGTTCTCGTAGCGGTCTTCTTCAAGAAAGGGCCCGGGATAAAGGCAAAGTGCTTTTAAATAAAGGTCAAAAGCTTTTTGGGAGTCTTTTGTCTTGATCTTTGCCTCATAAAATATTTGAGCAAAGGCATCAATATCAATGTCGTTCCGCTTATCTGAAAATAGCCTGTAGGCATCTTTTTTGCGTTCAATGTATGATGACGGCGCTTTTGCAGGCAGATCCGGCTCAAGCGTTTTTCTTAAAGCGCTCATTGCCACATTGAAACGTTTGCCGGTTTTGCGAATATCCCCATCCGGCCAGAGCATTTCAATGAGTACCTCCCTGGGTGTGAACCCCTGATCTCTGCTGGCGGCCAAATATTTTAAAATCATCAGGGCTTTTGAGTTTTTCCATTTGGAAAGAGGAATTTTTGTTTTACCTACACTAAGCTTAAATCGGCCGAGAAGACATATTTTTAATACAGCCGGATCATGCTTAAGTTCGTTTCTAAAAATCTTATTCAGGTAATCATTAGTTTGCCTGTTGAGTGGTGATTTTTTTATACAGGCCGGCAGCCATCCTCTTTCTTTGATGAGAAAATGGTCATAGGATTTTTCCTGGGCCAAAGACAATGCACTTGAAAGATGCTTGAACGCTTTGTCTTTTTTACCCAGTTCAAAAAAAGCTCTTGAAGAAAGC
>JAAEMC010000464.1 GCA_024225895.1 Desulfobacteraceae bacterium
AAAAAGCACCGTTAACAATTTTAAAAACATTAAACAACCGGGAGCATATTCATCAATACCGCCCGATACATTTGAATGAAACCATGAATATATCCTGTGAAATCAACCAATATAGAATTGCATCCAATGGGCTGGAAGTGGATCTTTGGGCGGTAATAAAAATTGGTGATGAACCAGTATGGGAATGTACTAAAACCTTTCTTTTCCGCGGCAATTTTGGAAAATCAGACAACACTTACCAGGGTCTTGCAAAAATACCAGAACCCAAAACCATAGATAGCTGGTATTTACCCGGCGGGGTTGGATTCCGTTTTGCCAAAATATCAGGGGATACCAATGGAATTCATTTTGTTTCATGGTATGCGCGGATGCTTGGGTTCAAGCGTGATTTTGCCCAGCCGATCCTGATATTGGAAAACAGTATCAAGCGGTTGCCGAATATTTCGTTTAACGATCCTGTAACACTTGATATCAACTATAAAGGTCCAATTTATTATGATAGTCAAATCCTTATAAAAGCAGCCGAGGCAGATCACGGCCTTCGATTTGATATACTTAACGAGTCAAATCAAAAACCATGCATTTGCGCTCTGCTTAAAACCAAAAAAAGAATAGTTTCTCAAAATCATATGAATCATAACACTATAAAAACCAAACAAATTGAAACTGAGGTAAAATGATGATTTTGCCAGGCGATCAGATAAATTTTCAGATCAGTATTGAAAAAACAGGGAACAGCCGTGCCGGCAAGGCAACTTTCCCCAGACGGTATGGAAAGTATGCAGAGATAAAGACTTTAGAATACGAATTTGCCTTTAATTTAAATGGAGAGATAAAATTTATCCGTGGCCTGAATGTAGACTGGCCTCATCCGGCTGAACAGCTAAAACGAACAGACGGCAATGACTGGGTTTATTATACAGTGGGGGATAAAGGCGGTGATCAAGGAATAAGTTCCTGGATGGGTGAATATTATCTGCCGTGTCTGCCCTATTCCAGCAATCCGGTCTGGGAAATTAAATATTTTTCAAATCCTGTTATCATGAATGCATTTGGCCAATGGTCCCAATTATACGCAAATTTGTACCAGGCCCCAAAAACCAGGTTCCATCCGGCAGCACAAGACCTGATTGGCAGGATCATAAAGAATAATGATCAGGTGCTTTATGAACGGTCCTTGAATTTAACAAAAATTATTGGCAGTAAGATCTCAGTTCTTCCGCCGGATACGCGGCATGCCGATTATGAGGTGATTCCTTTAAACATCACTGACGGTTGCCTTTACCATTGCCGTTTTTGCTGTGTTAAATCCGAAACAAAATTTCAAAAACGATCCAAATCCAATATCCGGGAACAGATCGGTAAACTTAAAGATTATTATGGTAAAAATCTTGAAAACTACACAGCCTTGTACTTGGGGAACCATGACGCTTTAGGCGCCGGCGAAGAACTTATATCTTATGCAGCCGCCAATGCCTACAAAACTTTTGATTTAGGGGCCCCGGATAAAGACTCACCTCTATTATTTCTTTTTGGAAGTGTCGGATCTCTTCTCAAGGCGGAAGATTCGCTGTTCAATGCAATTGATGCACTGCCCTTTTATACCTATATTAACATTGGTTTTGAATCCGTTGATGCCCAAACACTTGATATCATCGGCAAGCCTGTGAGTGCAGCACA
>JAAEMC010000465.1 GCA_024225895.1 Desulfobacteraceae bacterium
AAAAAATATATCCACACATAGAATACCAAATACAATAGTTCCAACAGTTCCAATTAAAATCGTATTTAAAAGTTTTTTTTGAAATATAAGGAACAAGGACAAAAAATTTTCAATGCCGGCGAACTTACTGCAATCATCAGCTATACAGATATATTCGATCGTCTCATTGACAGAATCACCATTGTCTTCATCACCAATGCGGTTAAAACCTTTTGCGCTGTCTTCATTATCTTTTTCATTTTTCAATTTGTAATTACACGCCATCTGAAGGAGATGGCGATGTGGGCAAGAAATTTGAATTTTGACAAACTGGATTCAAGATTTTCACTTGATCGCCAAAAGCCTAATGTGCCTGATGAATTAGAAGAGGTTGTGATTGCCTTGAATGATATGCGAAAAAGGATACTATTAGAGCTGGCAGCTAACAAAAAGGCTGAGATGGCATTAAAAGAAAGTGAAGAAAAGTTCAGATCTATTTTTGAAAACTCGCCAATAGCCACTGTTCATTTGAATAACCTTGGTATCACTACAGCATGCAACGATAACTTCTGTGATATTATGGGCGGTCCAAAAGAAAAGATCATCGGTCTTGATACAATACAGTTTGTAAAGGATGAGAGAATGCTGGCAT
Source organism: Desulfobacteraceae bacterium (assembly GCA_024225895.1). Classification (GTDB taxonomy): domain Bacteria; phylum Desulfobacterota; class Desulfobacteria; order Desulfobacterales; family Desulfobacteraceae; genus JAAEMC01. The sequence goes on from JAAEMC010000465.1 coordinate 632, forward strand.
CCATATTAAAGGCGCTCTCCGGCAGGAAAAGTCAGTATGAAGGGAAATATTTATCCGTTACAGGTGGTATTTTAACACCTGTAAACGCAAAATTTGCACCTGTGCTGTCAGTTAAAGATCAAGTGATCGGCGTTATAGGTATTCTTGAAGATATTTCCGAGCGGCTGGCAGCAGAGCAAAATAATATAAAACTGGAAGATCAGCTCCGGCAAACCCAGAAAATGGAAGCTGTCAGCATGCTGGCAGGCGGCATTGCCCATGATTTTAATAATATGCTTGGCGTGATTACCGGAAATGTCTCATATTCCTTATCAATTATTGATAAAGACAATGAGGTATATGAAGTGTTGACAGATATTCTGGAAGGTGCAGCCCAGGCACAAAAATTGACACAGCAGCTTCTTACCTTTTCAACAGGGGGGGGCTCCGGTTAAACATGTCATAGATATAAACAACTTGGTTAAAACGACGGTGACATTTGCTGCCAGAGGCGCTAAAGCCAAATGTGAGTTTGACCTGGAAAGCAATTTGCCGGGAGCCAAAGTGGATGAAGGTCAAGTCGGTCAAGTCATCAGCAACCTAATAATAAATGCCAACCAGGCCATGCCCCAGGGCGGTATTATTACCATACGGTCAAGAAACATAGAATTTGAAACCAAAAGTGAAACTCCATTGCCCCCGGGCCGGTATATAAAGATTTCGTTTGAAGATCAGGGAGTTGGTATTTCGGCAGAGCATCTTCCCAACATTTTCAACCCGTTTTTTACCACAAAACAGGAGGGCAGCGGGCTGGGTCTTTCCGTAATATACTCTATCATTAAAAAGCACGACGGACACATATCTGTTGCGTCCTCGTTGGATGAGGGCTCAACATTTACCGTCTATTTACCGGCTACAGGCAAAAAACCGGCCCGTCCTAACCATAAAGAAGCATTACAGCATAAAGGGCAAGGTATGATTTTGATCATGGACGATCAAACAGCCATATTGGAGATGGCGGCAAGGTTGCTGGAGCGCATCGGGTATGACACGGTGTTGACAACCAATGGCGCCCAGGCCGTTGAAAAATACCGTGAAGCGTATCAATCCGGAAAGCCGTTTGATGCAGTCATTCTTGATCTTACTGTTCCCGGAGGTCTGGGCGGAGCTGAAGTAATTGTAGAACTGTTAAAAATTGATCCAAAAGTAAAAGCGATTGTTTCCAGCGGTTATTCAACTGATCCTGTCATGGCAGATTATCTTAAGTACGGATTTTGCGGTATTGCCCCTAAACCCTATACAAAAGACCAATTGATAGAGGTGTTGGAAAATATACATATTTAAAACAAGGTCAGGGACCCAATCTTTTGTTATTCCGGTGCCAGGAAGTTTTTTTGATCTCAAAATACGGCATTTTGTGTAATTTGGCCCTTGGTATCTGATGAT
>JAAEMC010000466.1 GCA_024225895.1 Desulfobacteraceae bacterium
ACCCGGATGAAGCCAACCTGATCGCCAGCCTTTACAAAATCAACTGCAAAGAAGGAGAAGTCAGGATATACCCTGGAAAAAAGGCAGGAACCATAGGTAAAGTTACTTTTTCTAAAACTGGTAAAACTTTAAAATATGCTGGCAAAAATTTTCAAACTCTCAATGGCTATGGTTATAAGGAGAATTATTTCGATATTGAATCAGACGAGTGGTATTGGATATCAGGTCCTCGACGTGATGGAAACGATGCTCTTTACCCAATGACAATTGAGATTGATGAAGATATTCGAGAAGAATATTGGTGTAACATTCGTAATCGACCTGATTTAAAGAACACAACCTCTTACCGATCATCAGGAAAATATTCACGGAAAATGCCACACCCTGAACTTAGTGTAATGGGAGGAACAAGAAAAGGTGGTAATCGAGGCGGATGGAAAGCATCACAAAAAGCGTGAACGACATAACAAATCGGTCCAGCGGATTTTAAAAGCCTCCGCGCTTCGCTACAGCTTTTAAAACCGCTGACCTTATCGTTATGTGGCTTGTGGTCACCAACAAAATAGGTTATACAAAGATATGAATAGCGTAAACTCGGTAAAAGGTGAAGACTTGAGTAACAATAGTGTACTTTTCAAGGAGTCAATACTTTGGCAAGCTGTGCTGACTTTTTACAGGATATAATGAACCGCAATAAAGGAGGCAATAAATGTCAGACAATTATGGTAAGATTGTTCAAGACAATCTTAGGCGACTATACAGTAATCTGCCGACAGACCTCTCAGAGAATCTCCCGGGAGAACAGGTTGGAGAACAATTTCATTTTGATGCATTTGGTGAAAAATGTGTGATTGATCCGAAAAGAATTATTCTCGGAGAGGGAGAATACTCCCCGGTGCCTGGTCTGATAATTTCTGTTTACGCCTTAAATGCCAATTCAGAAAATTGTGTTCTCTCACCCTTGAAATCCTTCAAGGAGTTTCCCGACAGCATGGCCCATGTAGCAGCTTCAGCAATGCCTGCCAATAAATTGCTCGGTCCTCATGTTGCCAAAATTAAGAAAGC
>JAAEMC010000467.1 GCA_024225895.1 Desulfobacteraceae bacterium
AATATGATCAGAAAAACCAGTACTACCGGCAAATCCATCTGATCACCCTTGAAGGCCGCTCCATTCTCTCTGTTTCAAGGTCGCAAAAGCCTAAACCGGCCGAGTTTTCGCAAACCAGGTGGTTTTCGGCAGCCATAGAACAGGATTCCTTTTTATCGGATATTGTTTTAGACCCCGGTACTGGATCATCCAGCATTATTTTTGCCAAAAAAGTCTATGATTTTGAAGACAAGAAAAAGCCAGTGGGTATATTGGCATTTGAAATAAACCCTGAGACTTTTACAGCCTTTGTCTCCTCCATGAAAATAGGTGCCCAGGGATATTCTTTTCTTTTAGATGACAAAGGATTTCTGATCTACCATCCTGACCAGGAATTGATTTTGAAAAATACCTTTGTTAAAAGCGGCGATGCAAGAATGGAACAGTTAATTCAACAGATGCAGAAACAAGAAAGAGGCTTTGGTAAATACCGGTTCAAGGGCCGGATTAAATATATGGCCTTTACCCCGTGCCGGATCAAGCCCTGGAGCGTGGGCATTACCTTGCAGCGGGCGGAATTTATGACCGATATTATGAATTTGAGGCAAAGCATCATGACTTTTTCAACGTTGCTAATTGCCCTGATTATTGCGGTCTCCATTTTATTTGTAAAAAGCCTGACCCAGCCGATATCCCAGCTTATAAATGGTGCCAGGGCAATTGGGGCAGGGGATCTTGATCAGACAATAAAAGTAGCCTCGTCCGATGAGTTCCAGCATCTTGCCATGGAGTTCAACAATATGGCTCTCAAGCTGAAAACAAGTGTGCAGGAGCTTGTGGAACTGAAAACCTTCAGCGATGACATTTTCAGAAGTGTCACCAGCGGTATTATCACTGTGGACCGAAAAGGTGCGGTCACTTCCTTTAACCGGAGTGCGGAGAATTTGTTTTCCTGCACAAAGGAAGTGATTGACAATGAAAATTTAAGCAAGGTTCCGCAGAGGATCGGAAAGATCCTGGATCTGCTGGCCCAAACCCTTGAAAAAGAAGAAAAAATAGAGCATGAGGTCATTGATTTTATCAACCGGCGCAAGGAGCCGGTATTTATGGAAGTCAATACATCACTTCTCAATGACAGCAATGGGTATGTTATCGGTGCCATCGCCGATATCCGGGATATTACCTTGAGAAAACGCATGGAGGAATTGATGGTCAGAGTGGATAAGCTGGCCTCCCTTGGCGAGCTTTCAGCGGGGATTGCCCATGAAATCCGCAATCCTTTGGCCGGCATGAAAACCAGTATCCAGGTCTTGGAAAAAAAGCTGTCAGATTCATCCCAAAAAGTGCTGACACAGGGCGTTTTAAGTGAAATAAACCGGCTAAATGATATTGTTACGGGATTGCTTCATTTTTCACGGCCCAGTCCCACATTCCCGGACACAGTGGATATCAAGGCCGTGCTTCAGAAAACACTTGATCTGGTCATGGAAAAGATTAAAACACAAGGCATTGAGATTAAAACAGAATATGCAACCAGCCTTGTACCGGCTTTTGTTGACAAAGAACAGATGCAACAGGTTTTTTTAAACCTTGTACTTAATGCTGTAAATGCCATGACCGAACAGGGAATCCTCACCATTACCGCCCGAATGGTCAGCAATCATGACCAGCAGCAAGACAAAATTCAAAAAAGGATAGCCCAACCATTTGATTCAACAGCTGTATTGGAAAATGAAATGATGGAGCTTTCCTTTAAAGATACGGGTAAAGGTATTCCAAAAGAAGACCTGCCAAAGGTCTTTAATCCTTTTTTTACCACAGATCCCAATGGTACGGGATTAGGACTTTCAATCGCCCATAAACTGTTGGAAAAAAACAATGGCTATATCTATATTGACAGCAGTGAAGACCAGGGTTGCCTTGTGACGGTAATTATCCCGGTGGCACAAAAAGGGCTGCCGGATCACAATAATGGCTTGGATGAAGCATAGAGAGGAAACATGCCCCAGCAAAAAATTCTAATTGTTGATGATGAAAAGGTGCTTTGCCAGTCCTTGAAAATGGATTTTGAAGAAGACGGTTTTCAGGTGAAAATCGCCCATACAGGCGAAGACGCCCTGGATGAACTCTCGGGTTTTGTGCCGGGGGTGGTGCTTTTGGATTTGCGGCTGCCCGGCATCAGCGGCATAGAGGTCTTAAAGAAAATCATGGCCTTTGACAAAGATATTGCAGTCATCATCATGACTGCATTCGGGGATACCAAAACCACGGTGGAGGCGGTGAAGTGCGGGGCCTTTCATTTCATTAAAAAACCATTTGACCTGGAAGAACTCAAAAAACTGGTGGCCGCGGCCATGGAAGGCCGAACCTTGAAAAGGGAGGTGGAATATCTCAGGTACCAGCAGCGCCGGATTTACCGGTATTGTGATCTTGTGGGCAATAGTACTGCCATGAAAGATATTTTTGCGCAGATTGATATCCTTGCAAAGACCGACAATACCACGGTTCTGGTTTTGGGCGAAAGCGGCACCGGCAAAGAGCTTGTAGCAAGCGCCATCCATTTTAAAAGCAAGCGGAACAAAGCCCCTTTTATGGAAATCAATTGTGCTTCTTTGCCGGAAAATTTAATTGAAAGTGAATTGTTCGGGTATGAAAAAGGGGCCTTTACCGATGCCAAGCAGCAAAAAAAAGGCTTGCTGGAAATTGCCGACCAGGGCACGGTCTTTTTGGATGAAATAGCGGAAATGCCCATGTCCATCCAGGCTAAATTACTCACATTTCTGGAGAAAAAGCGGTTCAAGCGCCTGGGCAGCGGCAAGGATATTTCGGTTGATGTCAGGATCATTGCCGCCACTAACCAGGATCTTTTAAAAGCCATTGAACAAAAAAAATTTAGAAAAGACCTCTATTACCGCTTAAATGTAGTATCCATTCAGCCCCCGCCGCTTCGACAGCGAAAAGGCGATATCCTGCTGCTGGCCCAGTATTTTTTAGAGGCCTTTTGCAAGGATATGGGCCAAAATCCCAAAACCCTTTTGCCGGAAACTCAAGCGGTTTTTAAAACCTATCCCTGGTACGGCAATGTAAGGGAACTTAGAAATGTGGTGGAGCGGGCCGTGATTTTTTGTAAAGGCAAAGAAGTGGGAAAAGATCTTTTGCCAAAAGAGATGCTGGATGCGGATCAATCCCAAAACCATGAGCTGATATCGGGTTCTGATCAATTCTGGACCGGGAAATCAAAACAGGGCGGTGCCGCCCTTCCCATTGATGATATCCTGCTTTTGGCCGAAAAAGAGATAATTGATGATGCCCTGCAGAAAACAGGCGGGAATAAGTCAAAGGCTGCAGAACTTCTGGGCGTCAGCCGGTATTCATTGAATCGGAAAATGAATAAATTTAAAAAAGAGCTGGAATAAAGTGGTGTCTCCCAAATTACATGGAATATAAGAATTAAAGAAAGAATATGGCTTTTAAATTAAAATGCATATGTGCTTGTCTCCTGGTGATGGTGTTATTGCTTCCAGCCATGGTAACGGCAGCACACCATACCATTGCCATGATCACCTGGCGTGGGGAAACCATTGCTGAAAAAGGCTTTATGGACGAGCTTGAAAGAAGCGGGGTGGATATAAGCCTTGATAAATACCATGCTAACCAGGATAAGGACCGCCTTCAACAGATTATTACCGGGATTGAAGAAAAGCCGGTTGATCTTATTTATGTTTTTGGCACCACTTCCACCAAAGCTGTTTTAAAACGTATCAAAATCATCCCGGTAGTGTTTAATATTGTCTCCCGGCCGGTGGGCTCCGGCATTATTGCAAGCTGGGAAAGCTCAGAAAATAATGCAACCGGTGCCAGTAATAAGGTATCGGTTATGAATCAGCTTCGGGCCTTGAAAAAAGTAGTGGCGTTTAAACGCCTGGGGATTATCTACAACCCTGATGAGCAGAACTCCGTTCTACAGCGAAATACTGTCAAGCGTCTGGAAAACAGACTGGGATTCTCTTTAAGGGAATACCACATTCGAAATGAATCGGACATCGAACAAAACCTGCCGTCAATGAAAGACAGTGTGGATGCAGTGTTTTTGCCGGCGGATTCCATGATTAAGTCCTTGGGGCAAAAGATCATGGTCACAATCAATGGCTTGAAAATTCCTTCTCTTTCCACAGTGGGCAGCATGGTTCCTGAAGATAACGTTCTTTTGGGTTTTGTTCCCAAATATTATGAATTAGGGCGTCTTGCCGCCCAAAAAGCATTGCAGATCCTTTCCGGCAAAAAGCCTTCTGATATTCCCTCATCAGTCCTGGATCATTACAACATCTATGTCAATATGAAAACCGCCCAAAAAATCAACATCCAGATCCCCATGTCCATCCTGGTCATGTCCAACCAGATTGTGCGGTAATTCGCTTTAGGGAAATTGGGATCAGCTCTTGCCCCAGTCTGAATACTGGAAAATCCTTTAATGACAATCGGGCCTATCGCTCGATTTAAAAAATCCAGAATATCCCCTGATATTTCTTCAGATACACTGGTCGTGATGCTGGAACCGGGCAGTGACGGTGTTGCCCGAATTACCGAATCTCTTTTTGTTTTTGTAATGTTTTTAAGGGTTTGCCCCTACTTTCGTTGGTCAATTTCGCTACATGCCTATTGACATCAACTTGAAAAATAATGTAATACCAGAGATCTTTTTTTGCTGACTATTTTGTAACAAAATAGCAGCATGGATTTCAAAGAACTAATTTGGTAAAGGGGTCGTGGGTTTTTAACAATTATTTATAGGATGTTTCAAAAGATAAAAAAATGAAAACTTTTCTTTATTTCCTACCCATATGAATGGTCTTTTTCCCAGATAAAAGATGCAGCACTTTTAACATTGGATATTCAGATCGAGGCCTTAAAAAACGGAGCTTTGCTAAAAGACGCCAGCATCTATAATATCCAGTTCATCGATGGCAGACCTGTTTTTATTGACCACCTGTCATTTGACATGGAGGATAATCATACTGCCTGGCCGGCTTATGGACAATTTTGCAGACATTTTTTGGCACCGCTGGCTCTGATGGCAATGGTTGATATCCGTCTTGGACAATTATACCGTGTTCATCTTGACGGCGTCCCTCTGGATTTGGCTGCATCCCTGTTGCCGTTGAAAACAAAAATTTCTCCGGGTTTAATGATCCATCTACATGCCCATGCAAAAATGATAAACAAGCATGCCGATAAAACGGAAAAGGTCAGTGAGAAAAAGAAGCTGAATAATAAACAGCTGATTGCCATTGCCATCTCATTGCGGAATACGGTTGAAAAACTTTGCCTGAAAAATATCAAAACCGAGTGGGGTGACTATTATGCGGATACCAACTATGACGATCAGGCAATGCTGTCAAAAAAAGAATCCATTCAGTTAATGCTGGACCAAATCAAACCCAAAAATGTATGGGATCTTGGGGGGAATACCGGTGTTATGAGCAGATTGGCATCAGAAGCCGGTGCCAATGTTGTCAGCTTTGACATTGATCCTGTAGCCATTGAAAAAAATTACCTTCAAATTAAGGCTGCCAAAGAAAAAAGGCTGCTTCCTTGTTTAATGGATTTTACCAATCCAAGTCCGGGAATTGGCTTTGCCTCCGAGGAAAGGGACTCTTTGACAAACAGAGGCCCTGTTGATTTAGCTCTTGCATTGGCGTTGATACACCATCTGACCATTTCAAACAATCTGCCCTTTTCATATGTTGCCGAATATTTTTCCAGACTCTGCAATTGGTTGATACTGGAGTTTGTTCCCAAAGAAGATTCCCAGGTTCAAAGACTTTTGACCAACAGGGAAGATATTTTCCCGGACTACACCCCAGACGGACTTGAAAAAATTTTTACCCGGTATTTCACTATCAAAGAGGTTCACCCGATTCAGAACTCATTGCGAAGCCTGTACTTGATGAAAAGGAAGTGATTTGAAACGTTTTTATGGTTCTATTCTGGAAAAGCCGATCTGGCTTGTTTTCTTTTCAGGACTCTATCCCGCTGTCTTTTTCTTAAGTAACAACTGGTTTGCCTGCCTGAAATCAGAGATCGTTCTTTTATTATTCACCACCTTTTTCTTAATACTGTGCGGGTACGGGGTTCTTTTTGCAATCTTCCGGGTGATTCGAAAGTTCACGTTTAAAGGGATTGATCCAGGGTCAAAGCCCTTAAATGCCCTTTCAGCAGGATATGCCTTTGCCGTTGTTTCCTTTCTGATGTCCGGCAGTTTCGAAATATTTGCCGGGAGTAAAACAGCCGTCATCTGCCTTATGGTCGGGGCAGCGATATCTGCAGGACTTGCTGCATACAAATGGGGAATTAAATATTTCAATCTGTTCATCGTGCTGATGGTTGCCATGGCTGGGTTTGAATGGGGATATTCTTACATTGGATCCCGCAGTATCATCAAGGATGACTGGTTTGCAAAAACCAAAGTGCTCAATGACAAGATTGTTTTAAAGGAAAAACCGAATATCTATTTTTTCCTTCTCGAATCGTATCACAATAGCAAGACCCTAAAGGCAATATATGATTTTGACAATCAAGAAATGGTCAATACCCTTGAAAAAAGAGATTTCATTGTAAGAGATGACGTCTATTCCAACTACCAGAATACCCTTGCCAGTGTTGCTTCTATTTTTACCATGCAGCATCATTATTACCGGGCTTCTTCAGGAAAGGATGATGCTATTGGCGTTCGGGACATTATCGGAAACAAGGAATACAATGCCATCATCAGCATATTAAAGAATAATGCTTATAAAATTCAGTATATCTGTCATTCAAACTATATGTTCAGATCCATTAAAGATATTGATTTTGTTTTCCCACAAAAAAATATTGTAACCGTGTTCAAGATTTATCAAAATCCAATCATCAATGACGTGATATTCAAAACGCCCAAAAAGAAGCGTAAGAAAAAAAGGGGCAAATTTGGCATTTTTGCCCATACGGCTTCTGAAACCCATCGTAAGAAATTGGAACGATTGTCAGTCGCCTACAACAGCAAAGCGCCGTATTTCACATTTATCAAAATGAATCGGCCGGCGCATTTTGGGAAAACCTGGGATGCCATTCCCGAGAAAAGAATCGCCCGCTACTTTAAAAATTTGAAAAAGACCAACAATCTTCTTTTGAAGTACATGAATGATATCATGGAGAATGATCCTGAGGGTGTCATCGTTTTGATAGGCGACCACGGGGCGTTTAGATATCGCGGTGCCAAAGTTGTGGATCACGACTTCTCTTTGCCTGCCGGGAGGATCCCGGCTTCCACCCTTGCATTGGACCGGTTTGGGACTTTCTTTGCCATTCGATCCACAAAAGTTCCTGTCCAAATGGGTACGCTGTCCCATGTAAACCTTTTCCGCCATATTTTTGCCTCATTGGCAGGGAATGATGATCCTTTGAAATCAAGAGAAGCGGATGAATCCTACATACCGGATTATGGAAAAAAGAGAGTTAATATTGCTGTTCAAAACGGCAGCCCGCTTCAGACAATTATTAAAAAAGAATTCAGCAAACAATAGCCTGGGCCGGCTTTCCCCTGAAGGCATCAGGAATCGGTTCTTCCCTCATCGGTCCTGGATCATTACAACATCTATGTCAATATGAAAACCGCCCAAAAAATCGAATTCGAATTGAATTATCCCCGAATTACATTAACGGATTCTTTAATTGAACCGACCGAGCGGTCGAAAATATATCATTTTCTAAAATTATCTTTTTATAACATATATTCACCAAATAATCTGGCTTTGAAGCCGTCTCTGGGTCTTGAATA
>JAAEMC010000468.1 GCA_024225895.1 Desulfobacteraceae bacterium
ACAGCCATTGAAAGAGGGACACACCTGGTAAAGTGTCTCATTTATATCGATTTAAATATGGTGCGCACAGGGGTGGTGCAGCACCCGTCAGAGTGGCGGTGGGGCGGGTATAATGAGATTCAGAATCAAAAACAGCGCTACACCATTATAAGCTATAAACGGTTATCAGAACTGTTCGGGATAAATTCAGTTGAAGCGCTTAAAGAGGTTCATGCAAAATGGGTGGAGGAAGCATTAAAATTCGACAGGCATTCAGGTCGCGACAGTAAATGGTCACAATCAGTTGCTATTGGCAGTGAAAACTATATTGAGAGAATTAAAAAAGAACTGGGAACAAAGGTTATTTACCGCCGCACAAAATCAGTTGATAATGACTTTGAACTGCGAGAAAATTTATCACCTTACAATGGCAATTTTGACCCCCAAAATGATAAGCTAAGCCAAAATAATGGTATTTTTTGGAATACTTAACCATTAATTTCGGTACGTTGCGGCGGCCCGACCCGGAGGTGGATTGGGTGGCATCCACACCGGCCAGCTCATTTGAGTCGGATGCCAGATTACGGGCAAATAGAAAAATGCTGGTGGCAAAAACCCCGGAAAACAATGCCACCAATGAGGTGTTCAGGACCTGGGACAAACTGGGCGCCGGTGGATGTGTAACAAACACAAGTCATATCCATAAAGGATATGATCCAAATGTCATTAACAGCACTTTATTAAAAACATTGTCCAACAGCGGTGATTTTATTTGGGGCAGCTTTTTATTGTTCCCGTTTTTTGCCTCCCAAACCAGTTGATTGCCAAAAGGATAACAAAAAGCGGCCACAAGAACAGGAAGCCGCCCAACATCAGTGCTTTAAAATCAAATGTATCAATATGGGACAAATTGACCAGGAGGACACCTAGAAAAATCAGGAATGAAAAAAACCAAACCCGCCTGGGAAATGAGCGGCCAAACGCCATGAGTACAAAGAGACTGGCAACAACCGTAAACTGCCAGGTTGCAGCGATGACCCATCCGGGTGAAAAATCAGCGCTAAAGCAGATCAAGGCATAAAATCCGCCAAAGCCAATTCCTCCGGCAACGATCCAGAACTTCCAATGATCGGCAAATAATTTTATAACCCCCTGAATCTGCTTGATACCGCCGCTGAATATAATAATAATGGTCAAAAAGAAAACCATGAACACATATCTTAACGCGGCAGACCATACCCAATGGCCGCCTTCCAAACTCATCACCTCATTAAGGATGAAAGTTGTACTGAAAAAAGCACCGGCCAGGATTCCGAAAGAGATTAGCTTTAGCATGGATTTATATTCTACTCAGAGAAAATTGACACTTTGTCTTTTTGTTTTGCTTAAAAATTTCCATGTAATTAATTGTAATCATAACGGTTTTAAAAATTTTGATTAAAATCTCATGAAATATCCAGACTATTTCTATCAAAATGCCTGTAGGGTGTAAGGAGTAGGGTAAGGGGTTGAAGCGGCATAAAATATCCACCCGTTTCAGGACAGAAAGCTGTGGCCATTTTCGCTTTTAAAGCATCTGGCCTCAACGTTCTGATCTGCCGGTTTATCTTTCATTCCAAATATATAGATGATATCCTGAATCCAGGTCCTG
>JAAEMC010000469.1 GCA_024225895.1 Desulfobacteraceae bacterium
ATCATGATTCCTTCCATTATTTTTGATGTTGCCGATGACCTTGAATACAAGCTCAATTTTTCACAAGCCAAACTGGTTGTTACCGATGAAGAATATTTTTCGATTTTTGACAGTATCCTTGCCAAGTGTCCGAGCGTTAAAGACGTTGTGATTTACAGATCCACAAAAACAATACTGGGAACCCACAATTGGGAGGATATATTGGCCCAGTCTTCACCGGAGCTTGAACCTGTTGAGATAGATCCCCTTGATGCGGCATTGATGCTGTTTACTTCCGGCACCACTGCCCGTCCCAAAGGTGTGGTTTTAACCCATGGGGGGTTTTTGAATATGGGAGAGAATTGTTCTAAAAATTTTGCAGTCACCCCTGATGACCGATATCTTCTTGTCTTGCCTCTTTTCCATGTCAATGCCCAGTGCATAAGCTATTTTTCATGTCTTACCGCAGGCGCTAGCATTGTGATGTGCGAGCAGTTCAGTGCAAGCCGTTTCGGACCGTTAATCCGGGAATATGGCTGCACCATCTGTTCCCTTGTTTCAGCAACCGTAAAAATGATTTTAGCCCAGCCTGAACATCCCCTGGATTCGGAAAATAAAATGTGGCGGTGCCCTTATGCCATTGCCATATCAGATGAAGAGTGGGACGGCTTTGAAAAACGGTTTAATACAAAGTTGATTGATCTTTATGGTTTAACCGAAACATATGCACCATGCACGATGATGCCCATATGGGGTGAACATCGCAGAGGCTCTGTAGGGTGGCCTAATCCCGGAACTCAAATTAACATTGTGGATCATCAGCGCCAGCCGATACCTGTAGGTGAAGTGGGTGAAATCGCCATAAAAGGTGAACCCGGTATTGTGTTATTCAAAAAATATTATAAAAATCCTAAAGCAACAAGTGAGGATCTTGATGGAAATTGGTTTTTTTCAGGAGACTATGGCAGGCTGGATGAAGAGGGATATGTCTATTTTATAGATCGTAAAAAAGATGTGATCAAACGGGCCGGCGAAAATATTGCTGCGGCCGAGGTTGAACGTGTCATCTGCGAGTATCCCGGTGTTGAAGAGGTCTCGGTTGTGGGAGTACCTGATTCCATAAGGGATGAGGCAGTTATGGCAATTGTCCGCCCGTTCCCGGGAGAGAGCATATCCGAGGATGAGTTGAAAACTTTTTGTAAAGCCAAAATGGCCAAATTTAAAGTACCTGAATATTATATTTTTCAAAAAGAAGAATTTCCAAAAACATCCATTGGAAAAGTCCGTAAAAATATTATACGGGAAAACGTGTTAAAGGATTGGGATAAATCCTAGGAGATATCATGTTGAAATTTGAGTATTTTGATCTAATCAAACGTAAGGTCCGGCAGGATGATGTTAAGGATTTAGGGGTTCCGACTCCTGATATGATTTGCCGTGAAATTGATGCCGGTAATTTTAAAAGCGCCAAGGAACTTGCCCAATACTTTGTTGCCGAATCAAAGGGGCTGCATGATTTATACTGTGACTGGACCTATGATATTTTTGATAAAGTGGCAAAAAAGTATGGGGAAGAGGCCATGTTTGAGTTGCTTTATGAAACCCAGAGTACATGGATGATGAAAAGAACATGGAAAGGGCTGTTAAAAATGACACCCTTTCAGCGTTTGTTTATTAATGCAGAGGTTTTCCGTGCCCATCGCTGCGGGCCGAAACAAATGGGTGAACTTGATATTACAGAAGATGATAAAAAATACACTCTTTTGTGTGATCCATGCGGAAGCGGCGGTAGACAGCGGCGCGGTGATCCGATTGACGGTACAAACCCCAGACTGGCTCCCCCTTATAATTTTGGAAAGACTTTAAAACCTTATAACTGGAGTTGGAAAAAGGCAGGAGTACCTTATTATTGCGTACATTGCGCCGTGAATGAAATGCTGATGATCGAGTGGGGCGGCTCACCTCTCTGGGTGACTGAATATAACCCTGATCCTGAAAAACCCTGTGCCTGGATCTTTTATAAGAAAGCTGAGTACATTCCGGCAAAGTATTATACCCGGCTCGGTTTTAACCGGCCCCAATTTAAGTAATAACAATGTATCAGGCGGAAATTATGAAGCTTGAAAAACCACCGTGGTTAAGAAAAAAACTGCCCATAGGCACAATGGTAGACTCAATTTCCAGTGAAATGAGTGAAAACCGCCTTCATACGATCTGCCAGGAAGCTGCCTGTCCGAATCAGGGTGAATGCTTTTCAAAAGGGGTTGC
>JAAEMC010000470.1 GCA_024225895.1 Desulfobacteraceae bacterium
CATAACTCCTTTTAAATATAACACAATCATATTCAAGAGGCAAAACAAGTTTCCGATAACCTTGATGGTGGGTTTGGGATAAGCGCATACTTACTTTACTGCCATGACAATTTTTTGAGTAAGGCTTAAGGGGTCCAGGCTTTCATCTGTCAGGTCGGCTTCATCTACAGCTTTTGGCATGCCATACACCGCACATGTCTCTGCTTTTTGTGAAAGGCAGATACATCCTTTTTTTTTCATTACCCTTACCCCTTCTTTCCCATCCTTGCCCATACCCGTGAGAATCACCGAAAGGATATTTCCCTCATAGGACTGGGCAACGGATTTAAAAAGCACATCAGCCGAAGGCCGTACTCCATTTACCTGCGGCTGTTTGTTCAGCCGGATAAACCTGCGGTTGTGCACATCTTTTTTGGTGACGACCATATGGCTGCCGCCCGGTGCCACAAAAATTTTAGATGGAAAAATTTGATCCCCTTCCTTGGCATGGATCACTTCCAGCTCTGATTTCATGTTTAATCTTTTGACAAAAAAATCGGACATCGTCGCGGGCATATGCTGTACCAGCAGAATCGGGACCCTGAAAGAGCCGGGCAACAGTGAAAAAATCCGGCTTACTATTTCAGGGCCGCCCGTGGAGGCGGCTATGACTACCACATCTATTTTTGTAACAGGCAATACCGGAATGGCAATCTTTGCAGGGCTTTTGGGCGGTATGAAAAACTTGGTTTTATATGCTGCTTTTTCTCTCCCATACCGGTGCTTTCTGCTTTTCAAAAGGCCGATTATGGTCAAAAGCTGCAGCCGGAACTCCTTATACTGTCTTAATAAGGGGTCCCCGGGTTTGGGGAAACATTCCAAAACACCTTTTTCAAGTGCATCCACAAGAGCCAGAGAATCGCTTTGATCAGGATCATATACAACGATAATTTCAATAAAAGGATTAATTTGCTTTATCGTATCAATGATTACTGATCCCGCCTTTCCCATATTAACATCAAGAATCAGAAGATCAAATTCAGGGCGTTTAATTTTGGCCATGAGCATGGCTTCAGACCGGGCAACTCCTTTGATTTCCATTCCTTTGACCGACTGACAAAGTTCTTTTATATGCACAATGGAATCAGTATCTGCATCGGCGACGAGTGTATTTATGTTCTCCGGCATAGCCTGAACCTATATAATCCCTGCCTGTTTTAACTTCAAGGCAACGGTTCCGATATTAAAGGGTTTAATAATATACGCCTGAATACCGAGCCGCATCACTTCAATTATTATATCTCTGGCTGTCACCGTGGTAACCATAATAAAAGGGATTTCCTTGAGTATATTGTTATTTCTGACCGACCTCAGTAATTCAAGGCCGGACATATTCGGCATTTCCATATCGGAAATGACCAGATTAAATCCACTTTGACTCTTTTCTTGGATCGACTCATTTAATTTTTGCAAAGCCTCTTTCCCATCTTCTGCCTCAATCACATCCTTGAGCCCCAAAGTAGTCAATATTCTCTTCATTGCCGATCTAACCGAGGCCTTATCATCCACTATCAATATTCTCATATCGTCTCTTTACCAGCTCTACTCTTTATCAGTTGTTTGAACATCCGCCACTTTCATTTCCATCAGCCGAATTATTTTATTTTGATCCAGCACCTGTACCATCATATTGTCGATAAACAATTTTCCTGCAACAATTTCATGGTTTAAGGATGCTTGATCCAGATCTTGATGAAGCTCTATTGTATCAATGATGCTGGTGGCAATAATCCCCATCTTTTTATCCGTTCCCTTGAGCATAATGGAATACATAATTTCATCAGTCTTTTTAAAAGGGGTCGCAGATAAGAATTCATCCAAAGAAAAAAGCGAAACTGCCTTTTGATCATACTCCATATATTTCAACCCTCCTGTATGATGGATATGGGATACCTCGATGGGTTCCAGCCTTGAAAGGCTTGTCAAATCTATGGCGAAATATTCACTTGCAGCATGGGAAAAAACAATCAGACTCTGCAGTTCTCCTTTTTTATCCTCTTTTTGACCTTTCTTTCGGGTTATCTCCTCATTTTTGATGGTTTCAAACCGTAAAGACATATAGGATACGATTCCCGGAATATCCAGGATCATTACCACTGTCCCGTCCCCAAGAATAGTCGCCCCTGAAAAACACCGGCAATCTTTAATATACTCAGACAATGGTTCCACTACAATCTCTTCGATATCAAATAGTTCATCCACGCAGATACCAAAACGATGCTGCCCCAGTTTTAAAACAACAATATAGGTGGAATCCCATTTGTTTTTCCTGCGATCCTTTTTATTGGAGCGTTTCAACCCGGGTTCATTTTGCCTATCATCTTTATATCTTCTATCGGCGATACGCTGGCGCCGCTCTTCAATTGGCTTGTCCAAACCTTTTTTAGTCACCCATGTTTTGATATCCAGAACATTTCGTAATCTGATAATGGGTATGAGCGCTTCGCGCAGACGCAGCACCTCTGCCCCGCCGATTTGCTCCACCTGTGTATGAATCTGCCCCGGCTCAAGATAAATCACTTCCTTAACCCGGATCTGGGGAATAGCGAATTTCCATCCGCCCACGCCCACAATCAACGAAGAAACAATGGAGAGGGTCAACGGAATGGTAATATGAAAGCTTGTGCCAAGGCCTGGTTCTGATTCGATCTCAATATGCCCCCGCAATTTTTTCAAGTTGGTCTTCACCACATCCATACCCACACCCCTGCCGGAGATATCAGTGATTTCCTCTGACATGGAAAATCCGGGAAGAAATATCAAACTGATTTTTTCTTTGTCTCTCAAGTTTTCAAGATCTTGTTTAGCAATCAACTTTTTTTCAACCGCTTTTTTGGCAACCACGTCCGGATCAATACCGGCCCCGTCATCTTTAATCAGAATATGGACCTGACCGCCCTGACTGAAAACCTTGATATGAATGCTGCCCGTTTCCGGTTTTGATTGAATCAACCGCTCAAGAGGCGGCTCAACGCCATGGTCAATACAATTGCGGATCAAATGGGTAAACGGGCTGGACAGGCTTTCCAGAATGCTTCTATCAACCTCGACTTCTCCGCCCTCAAAGGTGTACGCAACCTTTTTGGCCATTTTCCTGGCTATATCTCTTACCACGCGTTTATATTTAAATAACAGATGGTTGACAGGCTGCATTCTCATCTGCATGACCGCTTCCTGGATATCAGTTGTCACAAGATCCAAGTTCTGCATCATGGGGCCGATACTGCTGTTCTCATGGGCATATGCTTCCACCACCGGCCGAAGCTGGTTCCGGCTCAAAACCAATTCCCCTGCTCGATTCATCAACCGTGTAATCAAGTCCATATTAATTCGCAGTGTATCTGTTCCCTGGCTGCTTTTTGGCGGTATATCCCCTTGTTTTTCATCAAAATATTCTTGATCGGCTGTTTCAAGTTTTTTGCTGCCGGAAACATGCGATTTCTTTTTTACAACAAAATTATTTGAAAACTGTTCATTGATGATACTTTCAAGATCCACAAACTGCCGGTTCAAAAGTACGACCTGCATTTTATTAATCTCAAGCACATGGGCGAGCAGCGGCAGGTCCAGGATGGTAGCCACCACATAATACAAATCATCTTTGTTTTCCCATTCGCTTTGTTTAATCCTATCCGGGAACAGGATATCCCCGATGCTTTCAATCACCTCTTCAATAGTTTTTAAATCCCTGTTTCTGTTGTCAACATCCCTGGTAAATTTTAAGTATACTCCGTAAATAAATTTCTGGCTCTTCAGGGCGATATCCAGATGTTTTGTATCCACTTCAAAGGCTTTTCCCTGAAACCGGACATTAGCCCCAATGGGCTCTAAAACTATTTTTTCAGGCAGCTTCTTATGCTTTGTTTTTATTTTGTCTTCGACAGCGGGCTTCTTAATTTCTTCAATCTTATCTTCAACAATGTTTAATGACGCTTTACTTTCTTTTTTTTCACTCTTTTTTTTGGCCTGGCCGGCATATTCTTTTATGGGCAGCTCTAATCCATTCTTCTTTTTAACAATGGATTCCAGCATTTGTTTTTCTTTATCGTATTCTATGGCAATGGTGGTTCCGATACTTTCCACCATGAGTTTCATCTTATCAAAACCCGATAAAAGGGCATCAACTATATTTGAATCAATATCAAGGCTCTTTTCCCGGACCCGCATGAGTACATTTTCCAAGGCATGGCTCAAATCAGCCAGGATTTTAAAATTAATGAAGCTTGCCCCGCCCTTGATACTATGGATGGATCGGAATGCATGATTAATGAGCTCATCATCAACAATACCGCCGCTTTCCTCCATTGATAAAAGATCGGGTTCCAGGCTGGCAAGGTCATCTTTTATCTCTGCTATGAATTCAGAGGACATGGCATCCAGACTATTATTTTCATCACTGCCCATATGCATTATCCATGATCGAACGCTCTGGTGAAGGATTCCATTAGAATCTTTTCCCG
>JAAEMC010000471.1 GCA_024225895.1 Desulfobacteraceae bacterium
ACAGCCATGGGGGCACAAAAATGGGTAAAAGCCCTCAAAACTTGCGATCTTGCTCAAACCCTGATGGAAAAAAAAGAAAACGGACATACTATCATAGGCTGCGAAACCGTTGAGGGTTCAACAGCCTATGACTCATATCTCTGGCCCCCAAAAGGAGTGGTGGTATTTGGAAATGAAGAATACGGCATATCATCCCATGTACTCTCTGTCTGCGATGATGCCGTCCGCATCCCCATGCGAGGCAAAAAAAATTCAATTAACGTTGCCAGTGCCGTATCCGTGATTGCCTTTCACATAGCGTCCTGCCTGCTGAAGTAACCGGAAAAAGTTTTATTTTAATAATACACACCCAGCCATCAAGCCTGTGGATGAATCGCTATCTTTGTTTTTGAATTTTTAAGGTTTCATCGCCAATGGTAATCTGATCCCCTTGGAATATCTTTTTGCGCTTTTGTGTCTCAACGATACCGTTGAGTCTCACCAGTCCGTCTGCAATCATATACTTGGCTTCACCGCCGCTGGCGGCAAAATTTTCAAACTTGAGAATTTTGTATAATTCCACGGGTTCATTTTTAATTGTGACAATCCGTATGGCCATTAAATTTTTCCTTTCCACAGTATTTTATTTTATATTAATCTCTAATTTTTATCAGAGATCAGATACCATAACAAGAAATCATCTTGCATTCATGGGGGGAAATCTATAAAGGAAATAGAAAACAAAAATCAAAAATACGGACAAAAAATGAACTTTTCAAAAACCCTTTTTTGCGTATGCCTTGTTTCTCTTTTCATGTTTCAATTTCCTTTTTTTTCCATAGCAAGTGCTAAACAACATCTTCTTTCCGGTAAAACCATGGGCACGTTTTATAATGTGAAAATCGTTTCCGGCGATAAGATGGATACAGTACTTTGGAAGAAAAAGATCGATATCAGGTTAAAAGACATTAACAACAAACTTTCCATGTATTCATCCAAAAGTGAAATCAGCAGATTAAATCAAACAGATAAAGGGATAAAATTTTATCTTTCTGATGATCTCTATGCTGTTTTAACCCAGGCAAACAACCTTTTCGATATGACCAATGGTGCCTGGGACGGAACGGTTAAACCCCTGGTTGATCTTTGGGGTTTTGGTACGAAAAAAAAGATTACCGCCATCCCGGGCCAAGGCGAAATCAATCGGGTTTTAACTGGAATTGGATTTGACAAACTAATTATTGAACACAACGCCATCACCAAAAAGAGTGATTCAGTCAGTCTGGATCTTGGCTCCATTGCTAAAGGGTATGGGGTGGATGCCATTGCCGCCTTACTGAAAAGCTGCGGTTTTAAGGATTTTTTGGTGGAAATTGGCGGAGAATTAGCAGCTTCGGGTAAAAATCAAAAAGGAAAAACCTGGAAAGTGGGCATCAGTAAACCCAACAAAAAGTTATCCAACCAGGGACTTTACAAAATCATCACCCTTGACAACAGGGCCATTGCTACTTCAGGGAACTACCGCAATTATATTGAAATCAACGGCAAATTCTATTCCCATATCATCAGCCCTGTGACTGGTTTTCCCGTTGAAAACCAGGTGGTCAGTGCATCCGTCATTGCAAAGGACTGCACCTTTGCCGACGGCCTTGCTACAGCATTGATGGTCATGGATGTCAATAAAGGGATAGCCCTTGTTAATGGCCTTGAAAATGTGGAATGCCTGATCATCACCCAGGATGAGAATAAAAAATTTCACAATATTTTTTCAAAGCATTTTAAATAGGCAACTCTATATATTCGAAAATAATAATTTTACTAAGCCATTTTTTGAAAGGAAAGCACCATGTAGCGGTTCAGTTTCAACCGTGAAATCAAATGCTGGAAACGATAGAGTCTTTTTATCTCTTCTGCTTGGCGCCCTGTGGAAGTTGTACATTTTTCCAGGAATTTATAGGTCGGAAGAGTTCCGGCGGTGATGTCCCGGAGTTCCAGGATTTTCAACCCGGTCTTGTTTGCCAGCTTTTTATAGGAAGACATGGTAACAGCCGGTCCCAGGTCCCCATAAAATTTTTTCATTAAAGAAAGGTAGGGCAGACACATTAAAATCAATAAAACCAAAGTGGGGCCATAAGCGACCACATCAGAAATCACCAATCGGCCTCCGGGTTTCAACACACGATGGACTTCTTTGAAATACTGCTGGCGGGACGGAAAATGAAAGATACATTCTATTGCAAGTACAACATCAAAGCTTGAGTCAGGATAGTCAAGACTGCAGGCATTCCCAATTTTAAATTCTATACTGTTTTTCGATCCTTCAATGGGAACGACCTTGCTTTTAGCACGCTCTATCTGGCGGGAATCGATGTTAAGGCCATGCAGTTCGAGATTCCGGTATTGGTGGTTTAGAAGAGAAAGAGTACCGCCAAACCCGCAGCCCGTGTCCAGTATTTTCATGTTATCTGTGATGGATGCGGCTTGAAAGTGCTGTTGGGAAAGCTGATCTGCTGCTTTTAAAAAGCTTTCCAGAGAAAGCTTGGCTGCCGCCGGTTCCGGCCAGTACCCCCAATGAACGTGGTTACTGAATGCCTGGGCCAATACCGAATCCTGGTTTTTAATATTTTCAAAGATTGTATCAAAATATGGGAGTGAATCTGATTTCTTATTCATGTCGTATCTTCCTTATGGTGTTTTATAGCAAATCGCATAAATATGTTCCGATACTACCGTACCTGTGTCTATCATGTGTGGCTAAAATTTTCTTAATACCACAATCGATTTGCTCAAAGGCGATTCCATGGTCCATCTTTTCCATACTCCCTTGAGTCTGGGGAGACGCCAGGGTGGATATCCAGGGCAATCGCATGTAACTTTTCCACATTAATGATTTCAAGCAGTTACGATTTAAAGGTAAACGCAACAAAAGTCT
>JAAEMC010000472.1 GCA_024225895.1 Desulfobacteraceae bacterium
ACCTTTGCTTTTTAAAAACGGACATGTCCAGACCATTTTCCCCGTGGTTTTCAGAAAAATTAATTCCGTTGTTTATAAAAGAGACAGAATTGAAACCATTGACAAAGATTTTCTGGATTTAGACTGGTCCCAAAAGAATCACAACCGGCTTGCCGTCATCTCCCACGGGCTTGAAGGTAACACCACAAGGGCCTATGTCATGGGTATGGTAAAGGCGCTAAATGAAAACGGCTGGGATGCCCTGGCATGGAATTACCGATCTTGCAGCGGAGAACCCAACCGTTTGCTGCGTTCCTACCACAACGGTGCCACAGAAGATCTGGCCTGCGTAATCAACCATGCCAAAAAGCAAAAACAATATAATGAAATTGCCCTGGTGGGGTTCAGCCTTGGCGGCAATTTGAGTTTGGTTTATCTGGGCCGTGAAATCCCGGATCCCCTGGTCACAAAAGCTGTTGTCTTTTCAGTGCCCTGTGATTTGAAAGCCTGCGCAAGTACACTCAAAAAAGCTGGCAACATCCTTTATATGAAGCGATTTCTGATCATGCTGCATCAAAAAATCAAAGCAAAAATGGCCATTATGCCGGATGCCATCAATGATGAAGGCTTTGAAAAAATAAAAGATTTCAAGGATTTTGACGACCGGTATACAGCCCCTATCCATGGATTTAAAAATGCCCTTGATTACTGGGAAAAATGCAGCTCCAAACAATTTATCCCTTATATCAAGATCCCGACACTTATCATCAATGCCAAAAACGATCCCTTTTTACCAAAACAAAGTTATCCTGTAAAAGAGGCCGGACAGAATCCAAATGTCCATCTAAGAATACCAGAGTCCGGCGGACATGTCGGGTTTATTGCATTTAACACAGAAAAGATCTATTGGTCGGAACAACAGACAGTTCAATTTTTAAATACCCATTAAAGAAGTGAATCACCCGGATGTTTCAAAGAATACCTTCACACAACGAAAAGATTGAAATCGTCTACTAACTCGATAGGTACATACCGCTTCTTTTTTTCATCATATGCAAGTTTAGAGGCTGCATAATCATAATCATGGGTATAAAAAACCCAGGAATTCTCATTATAGGCCTTTTCCAAAAATATCTGCTTTTCGTCAATCAAAAGCTCTGGATTCCTATCATATCCCATGGTGATGGGAAGGTTGATCCAATGATGGCCCGGAGCTGCATCTCCTAAAAAAAGCACATTGACATCTTTTGCCCGGATTTGTGACAGGAGCATTCCCGGTGTATGGCCGTGGCTTTCCAAAAACATGATTTCAAGGCCATCCAAGTCCATTACATCCTGATCAAATTTCAATTCCAGGCGTCCGGATTTTTCAAGTAATTGGTCAAGCTGCGGGATAAAAGAGGCCCGGTCCCGGATATGGGGTGAAGCAGACCGTTCATACTGGGTTTTTCCCGTGATAAACCTTGCATTGGGAAAGAGCAGTTCAATTGAATGACAGCCGTCATAAAATTCTTTTAGCAGCCCGCCTGCATGATCAAAATGAAGATGGGAAAGGATGACATGGGTTATGTCTGCATGGGTCAGTCCCTGATTCAGCAATGAATCCAGCAGCACATGATTATTTTCAACAACCTGGAACCGCTTTTTCATGGGCGGGGATAAATAGGCACCAGCACCGGTTTCAAAAAGGATTTTATAACGCGGTGTTTGAATCAGCATGGATCTTGAGCCGATATCAATCATATTCTTGTCATCCGCCATGATCCATCTTTGCCATAAAGCCTTGGGAGCATTACCAAACATGGCGCCGCCATCCAGTTTCATGCTGTTGCCTTTCAGGCTTGAGAATATATATTCCGACATCTCTAATTCGGCCTTAAGGTATTTTGATTTTTCGCTTTTCTTTGTCTTCATGCTGACGGTAGAGGATAGCCACATGGCCGATCATTCCGGCGATATGGGATTTTGTGGCTTTTGCAATTTCGTCGGTCAAAGCGGTTTTAACATCCTTTTCCTTATAATCATTGAACTTGATTTTAATGAGTTCAGATGCATCCAATGCCTTTTCAATTTCATCAATTAAAGTTTGGGTAATTCCCTTTTGCCCGACATAGGCGGATGGGTTGAGTTTATGGGCAAGACCCCTTAAATATTTTCGCTGCGACCCTTTTAATTCTTTCAATTTCTTAATTTTCCTTTAAAAAAAATCTTATCGTTAATTACCGGGCTTTTTATCATATTACGGAACTTTTGAACAGGCCATGTTTATAAAGGCCGTTTCCAATTCAT
Source organism: Desulfobacteraceae bacterium (assembly GCA_024225895.1). Lineage (GTDB taxonomy): Bacteria > Desulfobacterota > Desulfobacteria > Desulfobacterales > Desulfobacteraceae > JAAEMC01. The sequence goes on from JAAEMC010000472.1 coordinate 2,269, forward strand.
TTCTAAGGGCTTTGATTTGATTGAGTTTTTCCATTAGAAAAAAATGAAGCTGTGGTGCATGCTCTTTCATGTACAAGGCCTGTTCCGGACAAAAATACCAAGTGCAGATAAAGGGGCGGCATGATCTTTTAAGCCGGCATCCACTTTTAGATATGTGGCAGCAATCACCATTGGTTTTTCTTGTGACCTGGGACAAGGGGAATTCATTGTTCCCAAAATAAAGATAAAAAAGATCCTTTAAGTCAAAAAAGATGGTGGCCTTTTTACAACATATATCTTCGCAGCAAACACAAGTAGTTCGGCACATCTTTTCAATGGGATCTGATATCTCATTAAACTTTTTTTCAATCTTCTTTGCTGTTTTTTTCAGCTTGTTGATCCCGGGTACATGGGCCTTCTTGAACTGATCCAGGGAAACTTTGACCTCCTGCCATTGTGAATTGTCTGACCAGGGAATATTTTGCTTTGAAGAATGCTTCATTTCAATGATAGTACGCTATTTTCCAAGTAAAAAAAACAGGATTACCGATTTCATTGACCTTTATTAAAGATACACTATATTATTTAAAGACACCTTTATTTAAAACAATAGAACAATAAGGAGAAACCAGCTTATGGCATCTCAAAAAATTACCATAAATGTAGACGGTATGAACTGCGGCCACTGCTCCGGTATGGTGGAAAAAACCCTTGAAGCCATTAAAGGTATTTCTGAAATTTCAGTCAGCCTGGAAAATAAAAATGCCACATTTTTAACCGATGACAATGCCAATATCCAAAAAGCTATCAATGGAATTAACACTGCCGGTTATAAGGCTTTTCAATAAAATGGCAGATATTTTTTTAATTTCTTCCTTGCCCGGGGCTTTGTGAAAAATACCATTTGACAAGCCGCCTTCTTTGCTTTATCGTTAATAGGCGATAAACGATAAAATAAAGGAAGCAATGATTTGAAAATTAAAATCAACCATGCCAATTGCAATTGCAAGGATATCAAGCTGTGCGCTGAAATCTGCCCCTATGGGTATATCTGGGAAGTAGATGAAGGCGGCCGGGTGGGTATTTCCCCTGGACATGAAGATTACTGCATCAATTGTGGCCAGTGTGCCAGCATCTGTCCTTCAGGCGTGCTGAATATTGTCAGCAATGAAAAAAAGCCTGTTAAAATTAATAATAAAGAAAAAATACCGGCTGATCTTGCGGCACATTTTCTTAAGACCAGGCGATCCAAACGAAGCTTTAAGGATATTCCGCTTTTAAAATCAGATATTGAAGAAATCCTGGATATAACAAGGTGGATCCCGACAGCCAGCAACAAGCAGCAACTTAAATGGATGGTGATCAACGACAAGGATAAAGTTCAAAAAATCGCGGGCATGACCATTGATTTTATCCGGGGGATTGAAGCATACAAAGAACTTGCTGAACTATATGAAAAAGGGAAGGATATTGTATTGCGCCATGCCCCCTGCCTGATTATTGTCCTGGGTGAAGAGGATTATTTCTGGAGTAACACAGAGGCGGGCATCGCCCTGACTTACCTGGAACTTTTTGCCTATGCCAAAAAACTTGGAACCTGCTGGGCAGGATTTTTCACCCGGGCCGCCACAAGTTACAAACCTCTGATTCAATATCTGGATCTGCCGGATGGTTACAAAGTCTGCGGCGGGGTTATGATCGGTCACCCTCTTTACCGTCTGCACTCAATTCCGGCCAGAAAACCAGTAGATGTAACCTGGAAATAATCCAAAACTTTGATTGATGATACAATAAACCATGGATACCGACCAATTATCAAAAATATGCAAGGCCCTGGGACACCCCACACGCATCAAGATTCTTGAACACCTGATCAAGATCAACTCCTGCGTCTGCGGTGAAATTGTGGATAAGTTCCCCTTTTCCCAGTCCACCATCAGCCAGCACTTAAAACTCTTAAAAGAATCAGGCATTGTTCTTGGTGAGGTGGAAGGCCCCAAAACCTGTTATTGTGTGGACAACGCCATTTTAGACAAATTCAAAGCATATGTTTCAAATTTAAAATGTGGAGTAACCAATGAACAAAAAAACTGAACCAGGATGCGGCTGCAGCGAACCGCAATCCTTAAATATTTCAACCAGCAATGTAAATATCATGGCGCAAGCACCCACCTGCGGGACTGAAGCGAGTAACCCCATGGCGACCCATGAAAAACCGGGGTATAAATTGTGCTCCTATGTTGAAAATTTCATTGAGACAGAAACAGGTCTGGTCCCCAGGATTAAATCCAGGCTGGGGAAAAAGGATCTCTTTTCAACCTTCCATGTCAGGTGCGGCATCAAAAGATATTCCTATACCGTTGCACCCGGACTTTATGCCATTGGCACTCCAGACAAGAAATCCGAGGTGCTGGTTACTGCCAACTTCAAACTTACCTTTGATCATTTAAGAAAGCATCTTGATAAAATTAATGCCTGGATACTGGTTCTGGATACCAAGGGCATCAACGTATGGTGCGCAGCAGGAAAAGGGACCTTCTCCACGCAAGAGCTTGTAAAAAGGATCAAGCTGGCACAGCTTGAAAAGATCGTGGATCACAAGCGGATCATAGTACCGCAGCTTGGAGCCACAGGTGTGGCTGCAAGACAGGTTAAAAAAGAGGCTGGTTTCAGAGTGGTTTACGGGCCGGTACGAGCCCAGGATATTCCCAAATTCTTAGAAAACAAACGAAAGGCGGACCAGCAAATGCGCATGGTTACCTTTACCTTAAAGGAACGCCTGATACTGACGCCTATTGAAATTCAAATGTCTCTCAAGCCAGCCCTGATTATAACGATCATTCTCTTTATTCTGTCTGGTGTCGGGCCGGAAATTTTTTCTTTTTCAAGTGCCTGGCAAAGAGGTATGATATCCTTTTTCGCCCTTTTAACCGGCATGATCGCAGGTGCTGTTATCACCCCGGCGCTTTTACCCTTTATCCCGTTCCGCCACTTTGCCGCCAAAGGGATTATTGCCGGAAGCATTTTAGGGCTGGCAATGATTTTTCTGGCCTGGGCATCCATTAATTCCATGGCAGGATATATTGCCTTATTTTTATTTACCGTTACCATCAGCTCCTTTATGGCCATGAATTTCACGGGAACCACCCCCTACACCTCCCCTTCAGGAGTTGAAAAAGAGATGAAACAATTTATCCCGGTGCAGTTGGCTTGCCTGGCGGTATCAACTATACTCTGGATATATTCCGCATTTTAAACAAAACAATTGTGAGGAAAAAAATGAAAGAAATAAGATACCTTGATAATGTAACAACCCTGGATTTAAACCGGGAACAATGTATTGGATGCAGTCTTTGCACCGAAGTCTGTCCCCATAATGTATTTGTTCTTAAAGAAGGCAAAGCCCGGATTATTGATCGGGATGCCTGTATGGAATGCGGGGCCTGTGTCAATAACTGCCCGTCCGAGGCCATCTCCGTGAATCCTGGGGTTGGCTGAGCCGCCTACATTATCCAGGTCTGGATAAAGGGCGAAGAGAATGCCTCCTGCGGCAGCGAAAAGTGCTGTTAAAATTAAGTATTGTTGTGGTTAAGTTCATAAAGCAAATTTACAAAAAAATCATTTCAGGATTAAAATTTTTTACCCGGTGTTAAAACCGGGCAATACTATTTTTCTGAAATGATTTTTTTCTTGACAAAAGCGTTTAGCTGCTATACACTTTAACCCATGAATAAAAAACGCCATAAAATAGTCGGCAAATTTCAATCTATCATGGAGCATGCCCAGGCCCTTGAAAAGGCCCCCAGGACATTTGGCACCGGCAAAAACCTTGTTGCAAGGCAAATCCATCTGATAGAAATCATCGGCGACCATGAAGGATCCAGTGTTACGGATATTGCCAAGCTTTTAGGAGTTACCAAGGGCGCAGTCTCGCAGAACCTGAAAAAACTGGAGGCTCTGGGTTTTTCAATCAAACAAACAGATCCTCAAAACCTTTCCCGTTCTGTTGTCAAACTCACGGCCAAAGGCATGAGCGCCTATTGGTCCCACAAAGACTGGCACGAACAGATGGACGGCGGTTTTGCAGAGTATATGGACAAATTAGAGGAAAAAGACGTTGACACAATCTTGGATTTTATGACTAAAACCGAGGACTTTTTAAAACGAATGCTGGCATCTGTCGAATAAAATTTTTTAACCATAGCGTATAGCAAGTAAACGCTCATAAGGAGAACCAACCATGTATAACAAAAACTATAAAGGCGATGTCTGTTCCCACAAACATTCATTTTTCCTGGATAACTTCATTCGAAGAATTTTCCAGAATCCCAAAAGTATTGTAGGTGAATATGTCAAAGAAAATGATTGTGTAGTGGATATTGGGTGCGGACCCGGCTTTTTTACCATAGACATGGCAAAGATGGTCGGAAACAAAGGCCGGGTTGTTGCCGTTGATCTGCAGCCGGAAATGCTCTCCAAGGTTGAACAAAAGGCCAAGGAAAAAAATCTTTCCCAAAGAATCAATTTTCATAACTGCCCCCAGGACAAAATAGGCCTGCCCAAAGATGTGAAAGCAGATTTTATCCTTGCATATTATATGGTCCATGAAACTCCCAGCCCTGAAAACTTTTTCAAGGAGATAAAAACCCTTTTAAAAGACAATGGCAAAGCCTTGATTGTAGAGCCCACAATCCATGTTTCAAAAAAAGCATTTGAAAAAATACAAAATGATGCCCGTAAGGCCGGCCTGAAAACCATTGACCGACCGGCCAAAAAGGGTGGGCGGTCCCTTCTCTTATCCAATGCGGCTAAAGTTTAAACAATATTGGCTGAATGAGAACTATGGGGATTGCGAAAAACAATTAAAATCAAGGAGGTAATAATGAACATATTCATTACCGGTGGTACCGGGCTTTTAGGAAAAAACATCATTGCGCAGCTCCTGGACATGGGGCATAAAGTTACTGCCCTGGTAAGATCCCCTGACCAGGCAAAAACGCTCCTGGACCCTGCAAACATGAAGTTTGTAAAAGGGGATATGGCAGACATCAGTGAATTTAAAAATGAACTTGCAGGCCATGATGTTCTGATCCATTCAGCAGCCTATTACACCGAATTTATCAACAGCGGCGGAAAAAATGATGATTTAGCACAGAAGATCAACGTGGAAGGCAGCATTAACCTGTTCCAGGCTGCCTATGACACAGGCATTAAAAATATTGTCTATATCAGTTCCTGTGGTGTACTGGAAGAACAAAAAGGCCTTAAAAGCGATGAAAACACCGCCTATGCATTTAATACCTTTGACGGTTATTTTAAAAGCAAGATTGATGCGGAATTGAAAATAAAAATCTTCCAAGAAGAGCACTCGTCAGTGCGCATTGTCAGTATTCTTCCATCGGTCATGGTTGGACCCATGGATACAGCCCCTACACCCTACGGATCATTTTTAATCAAGCTGGCCAGTGCCCGTGTACCGTTTGTCCTGCCCGGCAGAATGTCCATAGTAGATGTCAGGGATGTGGCAAAAGCCGCTATACATGCCATTGAAAAAGGAGAAAACGGCCAGCGGTTCGTGGTAGGCGGCACAACCCATGAGAATCAGACCATTTATAATACCGTAGAAAAAATTATAAAGCGGCCTGTTGCCCAAAACAAACCACCCTATGCCCTGCTCTACTTCTTCCTTACTGTGATGTCATTTTTATCAAAATTCACCAAAAAGCAGCCTCCCCTTTCACCATCAAGGCTTAAGCGGATCAAGCATCATGCCGGGTATAATTCCCAAAAAGCGACAACTGAGCTGGATTTCAATTTCACACCCCTTGATACCACGTTAACTGATACCATGACCTGGTTTAAAGAAAACAATATGATTGAATAGGATCTATAGCGATTCCCAAAATAAAGTTCCTAAAAACACGATAGATTAATGGAATCGCCTTTGAGCAAATCGATTGTGGTATC
>JAAEMC010000473.1 GCA_024225895.1 Desulfobacteraceae bacterium
ATCTGCCGTGGCGGCTGCCAAAGGGGAAAGCGATATATCTGTTGGAAATGTGGTGGGCTCAAACCTGTTTAATATCTGTCTGGTCATGGGGACGGTGGGGATTTTTAACCCAATGGAGATTGATGCCGGTCTTCACTGTTTTCAATTCCCGTTCATGATCGCCATCTGCGTGATTCTGGCAGGTATCGGCTATTTTAAGCAAGGCATTGGAAAGACCTTTGGATGTATTTATATTGGGCTCTTTCTTATTTATATTCTGATATCGTATTTAATTTAAGGTTGACAATATCGTAAATATCTGATTCTTTTTCATTCAAGAATCAGATACATTTTGGAAATTATGGATTGGCAACACATAACCATTGTACCTTTTTAAAAAGAGGTGAAAAATGGGAGAACCGATCAAGCTACTGATTGTTGATGATAATGAAGACATTCTGTCCACATTTTATGAATTCTTTAATTCAATGGGATATGAGGTTAAAACAGCAGAAGACGGTTTCGTTGCCTTAAAAATATTAAGAGATAAAAGTAATTTTTTTGATGTGCTGATTACAGATCTTGTCATGCCGAACATCAGCGGCGTGGGGTTGATATCCATCGTAAAAAAAGAATATTCCCATCTGAAGATTATTGCTATGACAGGATATGGCGATCAGCCGGGTGCGCTTGCCTCTGAGGCGGAAGCGGATATTGTTCTCTTTAAACCGATTGATTTGTTTAAAATTGAAAATACGATTACCCGTTTATTAAATCCAGAAAAAGAGAAGGAATAGATTTTACTAAATATTATGAATACTCCTCTCATAGGCGTCAGCCAATCAATTTTAAAGATTAAAGAGCTCATTAACCATGTGGCCAATACCTGTTTGAATGTACTAATTACAGGTGAGACTGGTGTGGGAAAAGAGGTTGTGGCACGAAGTCTTTTTGTTGAATCTGCTCGGTCAGATCAGAATTTTGTAAAACTCAATTGTGCTGCATTACCTGAAACCCTTCTGGAAAGCGAACTTTACGGATATGAAAAAGGCGCTTTCACCGGTGCCCACAAAAAAAGGTCAGGAAAATTTGTAGCCGCTGATAAAGGGGTACTTTTTTTGGATGAAATCGGGGACATGCCTATTACGTTGCAATCTAAGATCCTCCATGTTCTTCAAAGCGGCGAATTTTCACCCCTGGGATCTGATCAGGATTACCATACCGATGTTTGGGTCATTGCAGCAACAAACCGAGATCTTGAGGAATGTATTGCCGATAAAACCTTCAGGGTGGATCTTTTTTACCGTTTGAATATCATTAAAATAGATATTCCGCCTTTAAGAAAAAGAAAAGAAGATATCCCGGCATTGATAGAATATTATTTTAGAGTCTACCAGTCTGAATTCCCAGAAGCCAAGAATTGTAAACCTGATCCTGCCACATTAGAAAAACTGTGTAAATATCATTGGCCCGGTAATGTCCGTCAGTTGCAAAATTGCATTAAGAAGCGGCTGGTAATGAATTCCTGGGAAAAGGTGTTTGAAGAGATGCCAGAAGAGGCAAAAGACTTGACCTCACAGGGGGCAGGTGCCGCTAAGGATAGCGAATTGCAAACCCATAGCATTTTAGACTCAACATCTTATGATGCCGGTATTATTTCTGAATTTGTGGATTTATCTACCAGTTCA
>JAAEMC010000474.1 GCA_024225895.1 Desulfobacteraceae bacterium
GCTCAACGGCGAGGGCAGCCCCACCATGAACCGCACGTGCTTGGGAATATCACCCCGTTCCTTCATTTGACGGAACACGCGGTACGAAGAAAGGGCCGCCTGAGCGTAACCAAGGTCTGGAAGTTCAATGACAGGCACCACTGCCTTGACCGCTTTTTGAAGCGCAGACAGGTCCTTTAATGGCTGGGTGATTGTCTGATCCATGATAAACCCGATTTCGGTTTCAAGCATCAACTGATGGAATCTGCTGCTGTTAATGGTGGCATTATTGACTAATTTTCCGGATGCAAACAAGGCTCCTGCTGCCGGGTCCGTGATGCCAAATCGCTGCTGCGATTTATGGGAAGTCAGTCCTGCTTTGAATCCAGCAAGGCTATCCTGGGATAATTTTTTTTCAACAAAGGCTTTTTGAACTCTATAGGCCATGGGGATATCCATTTGAGGATATTGGGAAGAAAGCACTGGAATTCGTTGTTTGTTTGTTTCAGCCTGAAACAGGATTTTGGCCAGGTTTTGCTCCTGGCTCCAAACAATGGAAAAAGAACAAAATAAAAGAAACAAAACGATGCACAAAGTTTTTTGTATAATATTCATGATTTTTTCTCCCTTAGATTTTATATGATAATTTAAATGATGTTATTGATATTGCAAATTATTGCCAATATCACAAGTTCGTAAGGACAAGAGCCCCTGCACCACTGGTTAAATCTGCTCAAAAGAAGGCACTCATCACATAGGCTTAATACGAGGTGTCTTCCAAAAAGCTGTCTTGTACAACTGAAAAAGGATACCAGTCTTGTGACAAAAATGATGTTTGTGCATTTGATGTCAGGATTGATCCCCAACCAATGAGGACACATATAGCACAATTGGCGGCAATGGCGCTTAAAAGGTCAATATTAAAGCGTCTAACCCGGATATTTCATGAGATTTTAATGAAAATTTTTAAAACCATCATGATTACAGTTAATTACACAGAAATTTTTAAGCAAATTAGAAAGACAAAGTGTCTTTTAAAGAAATGGCCGAAATCTCACCTTCCTGGCGAACCGATTTTGTCTCATCTGCTGCGTTGCAGGGCATTTGCGGTAAATAATTACAGCAGCATGCCCTGCAACTTGCAGCTAAAACAAACTCGATTCGTGAAATATTAGGGTTAGGTTATGCCGATAAAATGTTTTACCGGAAAAGCTTGAATATTTTCTAAGATTGCCCCATAAAAAAGAGAAATAAATTAATAAATAAAACCTCATTCAGGAGAAAAAAATGGGAGAGAACAACGTCATATTCCTGGAAATTTTAGAATGGTTCGATAAAACCGGACAGGAAATTGTTCAACGGATCCCGGATCACGGGTCCGGAGAAATCAAATTCGGCGCCCAGATGATTGTCCGGGAAAACCAGGCCGGTATTTTCTTTTATAATGGAAAGGCGGTCCATGTATTTGGAGGGGGGCGGCATACTTTAAAAACCGCCAATATCCCTGTTCTAAACAAAATTTTGTCTGTCCCATGGGCCATGAAAAGTCCTTTAAGGGCAGAAGCATATTTTATCA
>JAAEMC010000475.1 GCA_024225895.1 Desulfobacteraceae bacterium
AAATCAGGCGCTGTTGGATAACTCTTCCAGCTTTATGAATCTGGCTGAGAAATACTTTTCAACCTATGTCAAGGCGGCCAGAAAGGATTTTACCGTTCAGGGCAGTCAAATTGCACAAAGTGTTACCCCCGTAAAACAGACCCTTGACCGGTATGAAGCCCACTTGGGTGTAATGGAAAAAGAAAGAGAAAATGCCTATGGTGCCATTACCGCCCATTTGATTGAAATGGGCAAAACACAGAAATACCTCCACCAGGAGACGGGAAACCTGGTAAAGGCGCTTCGGGTTCCCCATGTCAGGGGAAGATGGGGCGAAATCACCTTAAAAAGGGTGGCAGAGCTTGCTGGAATGGCCCAGCATTGTGATTTTTTTGAGCAGGAACAAGCTGGGTCTGGTAAAGGCGCGGTTCGACCGGATATGGTGATAACATTGCCCCGGAACCGTAAAATCATTGTGGATTCAAAAGTGCCACTTGCAGCCTACCTGGATGCACTTGAAGCAACGGATGAGGCCCAGCAAAAATCTTTTTTAGAAGATCATGCCCGCCAGGTGCTTTCCCATATCAACAACCTGTCATCAAAAAAATATGCCCAGGTCTTTTCACCAACCCCTGAGTTTGTGATTCTCTTTATCCCGGGGGAAAATTATTTCAGTGCAGCATTAAGTTTTAAACCCGATCTCATTGAAAAGGGAGTTGAAAAAGGAGTGATCCTGGCGACCCCTACAACTCTGATTGCCCTTTTAAAATCCGTGGCCTATTCCTGGAAACAGAAAAAAAGTTATGAAAATGCAGAAGAGATCCGTAAATTAGGTGTTGAACTTTTTAGACGGCTTTCCAATATGACTGACAACATCAACCGGTTGGGCAAAGATATAGAAAAATGTGTTACCACCTACAACAGGACCGTTGGGGCAATGGAGTCACGGGTGATGGTGTCTGCCAGAAAATTGGAAGCCCTTGAAATTACGGATCACAAATTGGATGAATTAAGCAAAGTGGACCACGAAAATGCAGTTGCCAAACAATTTTATACAAAGGACAATGATGCGTGATATTCAATTGAAAAACATCCTGATGCTGATAATGATTGTCATGTTCACAGGCTTGACCGGCTGCCCCCAGCCGCCGACTACCCGCGAAGAAATAACCAAATTCAATTCGCTGAAGACATTGAAACCCAGCGGATATCCCATCTTCACGGATTATATGGACTACCAGGATCTGACACGTTCCATAGATATGAGCCTTGTATATTTCAAGCGGGTTCCCCTGACAAGGGAATACCGGTATGCAAAGGATATTGTCACCGCAGAACAAATGATTGCAGGACTGGTAATTTTTAAAGAGTTTTTGGATACCCACCCTTCATCTGATGCGCTCAATGAATTTATACGGTCCCGTTTTCGGGTCTATAAAAGTGTAGGAAATGAAGCTGATGGCCAGGTGCTGTTTACAGGCTATTATGAGCCTACCTATGCCGGCAGCTTAAAAAAGGAAGGGGACTTTATTTTCCCGGTCTATTCAAAACCCAATGATATTTTGCAAATTGACCTTTCCCTTTTTAATGAAAAATATAAGGGCCATTCCAAGCTTGTGGCCCGGGTCAACAAAAAGAACAAGGTGATTCCCTATTTTAGCAGAAAAGAGATCAATGCCCAGGAAAAATTCCATAAAAAATCAATACCCGTGGCCTGGCTGAAAAGCAGGGTTGACAGGTTCTTTCTAGAAATTCAGGGGTCGGGAAGAGTGGTTTTGGATGATGGCGAAATCCTTCGGGTGCACTATGCAGGCAGCAACGGTAATGCCTACCGTTCTGTGGGAAGATATTTAATCGACAAAAATGAAGTAAAAAAAGAAGATATGTCCATGCAGGCCATCAGAAAGTGGCTGGAAAAAAACCCCCAACGAATGGATGAGGTCCTGCATTTCAATAAAAGTTTTGTCTTTTTCAAAGAAGAAAAGGGCGGACCTTATGGCTGTTTAGGTGTCGAAGTTACCCCGTTACGGTCTATTGCCATGGACCAAAAGCTCTTTCCCAGAGGGGCTTTGTGTTATATGACCGTTGACTTGCCTGAAAAAAAGGAGATGGAAAATCCCGAAGACTGGAAAACAAAATCTTTTTTTGTTTTAAACCAGGATACGGGTGGCGCCATCAAAGGCCCGGCCCGTGCAGACCTTTTCTGTGGAAATGGAGAGTATGCCGAATTTACCGCCGGCCACATGAACAAATATGGCCAGCTTTTTTTTCTGGTACCTGCTGTTGAATGAATGTCAGGCCTTCGAAGTTTTAGGAACCTATATGAAATTTTTTATTGGATGGATTGTGAAATGTTTTTACATCCATTCCATATGATCTATTTTAAATGTCAGGATGATTTTTTTGCCTGGCTGAAGATCCAGGCGGCTGATTTGGTCTGGAGAGAAATTTAAAGTAAAGGACAGATCATTTAACCCGATATTGGCTGAGATCCGTTCTTTTTTCTTTTCAAAAAACATACTGGTAATTGTGCCTTCACACTGGTTAAAGCCATTGTTCAATTGTTTTTTATCCTGGTCAATGGAAATATTCTTTTTTTTGATCAATGCAGCGGTTTTTCCTTTTCCGCCTTCCGGCAGCACCAGAAATTGACCATCGGACAATTTCTTTATGAACTGATTCCCGTTATGGGTTTCAAAGGGGCCGGTGATTATGTTTTCCACACCAGTGGGGAATATCTTGCCATTAAAGATAAAAATCTGAGTATCGCTGATGGAAAAGAGCCACTGGAGATCATGGCTGGCAATAACAAGGGTTGTCCCCCATTCTTCACAGGCTTTTAATGTTGCATTCCGGATCAGTTTTGCGCTTTCCATATCTACGCTGGCAACTGGTTCATCAAGTAATAAAACATCGGGTTCCAGCACCAGCCGTGCCGCCATGGCAACCCTTTGGGCTTCCCCGCCGGAAAGTTCATGCCATTTTCTTGGGGCAAAACGCTCAAAATCAAGCCCCACCTTTGAAAGGGCGGTTTTTATCCGGCGGATGACATCGTTTTTGTCTTTCCGGATATTTAAGCCATAGGCAATATTGTCATAAACAGTTCTCTTTAGCAGATAAGGTTTTTGGGTGAGCAAGGTTACCTTGGAGCGAATGGCCTTTGAAAACGGTAATTCAATCTTGCCCCTGAAATAAATTTCTCCCAGGCTGGGGCGTTCTGCAAAGATCAGCAGTTTTAAAAGGGTGCTTTTGCCGCTGCCGTTGGGGCCTACAAGCCCTGTAATCGATCCTTTCTCAATGGTCAGGTCGTCAATATTAAGCACTTTTCTGTCATTATAAAAATGACGGATATTTTTTAATTGATATACAGCCGTCATCGTCTTTATTGCCTTCTTAATAATGAGAGGGAAAGGTTTACGGCAAAGGCCAGGGTAATAAGGATAATCCCTAAAGCAATCCCATTGGCAAATTCTCCTTTACCTGTTTCAAGGGCGATGGCAGTGGTAACCGTCCTTGTATGCCATTTGATATTGCCGCCCACCATCATTGAAATGCCCACTTCCGTCAAAACCCTTCCATAGGCTGTTACAGCACCTGCTAAGATCCCATAGCGGACTTCCCACAAGCAGGTGGCGATAATATTCCTTTTTCCGGCACCCAAGGAGACCAGGGTTAGTTTGAATAAAGGGTCAACAGCCTCAATGGTGGTGGCCGTTATGGCAGTAACAATGGGGAAGGCAAGAATGGTCTGTCCAATGGCGATACCGGTCAGGGAAAAGAGGAGTTTGAAATCACCCAGAGGCCCCTGATTGGAGATAAAAGCGAAAACGACAAGACCGATAAAAACCGTTGGAAGGGCCAGCATGGTATCCAAAACAGTTCTTAAGTGTTGTTTACCCCTGAATTCATAGTAGCCAAGCAAAAATCCGCAAGGCAAACCTGCTCCGATGCTTAAAAGCATGGAGCAGGTTGAGACTTTCACTGTTGCCAGGACGGCCGTCCAGGTCGATTCGTCACCGCTGAATAGTAACTCGAAAGCCTTGACGATGCCTGCAACAATATCATCCATAAATGTCTTACCTTAGTGTTTGAACATAAAGGCTTCCCTTATTTTGCATTGGGGATAAAAAGCCTTTTTCCAAGAAGCCTGAAATCTTTTATCAGGTTCTGGGCATTTTCGCCAGCCATCCAATCTGAAAATTTTATGGCAAGCTCATGCTGTGCCTTGGCGCAATTCTTATCGCTTAAGGTCAGTACGCTGTATTGGTTTAAGAGGACAGCATCGCCATCCACAAGAACGATTAAGGGAGCATCACCGCCTTTCTGGGACTGGTATTTGATATAAGTACCCCGGTCGGTCATAGTGTAGCCGCCTCTTTCCTGGGCAACATTGATGGTGGAAAGCATCCCCTGTCCTGTCTGTACATACCATTCCTCTTTATCCGGCAATTGCATGCCTGCGTTTTTCCATAACAGTTTTTCTTTTTTGTTGGTACCGGAATCATCCCCCCGGCTGATAAAAGCCGATTGTTTATCTTTGATTGTTTTCAGGGCATCCTGGATGCTTTGTCCTTTGACGGCTGCAGGATCGTTTTTGGGACCGATAATGACAAAATCATTGTACATGACTTCTCTTCTGGCTTTTCCAAATCCTTTTTCAATATATTTTTTTTCTGCAGGAGGCGCATGCACCAACAGAACGTCCACATCACATGTTTCCCCAAGCTTTAATGCTTTTCCTGTACCGGTGGCGGTCCATTTCAACTTGATCCCTGTATCTTTTTCAAAATGGGGAGCTAAGTAATCGAGAAGCCCTGTGTTATCAGTGGAAGTGGTGGTAGCCATCATCAGCGTATCACTGGCAAAAACACCGGCAGGGGAACACAGCGCAAACATAATAGCAATCAGAATGAAGAACAGTTTTTTTGTTTCCATTTATCAGTCTCCTTTAACGGTCATATCAGGTTTGTGTTAAAATGAGAGTGAAGTATGGTATACATTGGTAATTGTCAAGAAAATATGCCTAAAAACTGGCAGCTTTAATAAATTATAACCGCCAATAACTAAAAATGACAAAAAATAACAGCGCAGCTTGCCCGTTACCGATCCTTCAGGAAAAGGTGATGGTATTCATCCTCTGAAATATGCTTTTTTAATTTGTCATTCACAAACAAATAAATTTCTTCCAGCTCCTGGTCAGATAACCTGGGGATAAACGTATTCATAAAATGGTCTTCACTGAATTTTTGAAGATAAAACATAATGGTTTCTTCATCTGTCTTTCTGTCCATACCAAAGGCAGCAAGCCCTTTGTAATTATGTATAAAGTTATGGGTGTCTTTTTTCATTTTTTTTTATCCTTAAAATTATTCCTCTGTTTCTTTGTCAAAGCCTTTTTTGAAGATAAAGTGTATGGGGCACGACGTTCTGTGCTTACAGTAAATTTCCGGGTCCGGGCATTTCAGACACTTATTGCATAGATAAAATTCGTGTTTAGCACATCGATAACTGGTGTGATTTTCCGGATGATTTTTACAGAACCCCATATATACGCCTAATCCTTTTTGGTGTACGTCTGCACTAAACCAAAATCATTGATTATTCAAGACTTTCTCAAATTTATTTTTTTGGAAGGCTTGACATGGAGAATAAAAAATTATTAGATAGACTAATAATTTTGAAATACTAAATATTAATATCATTAATTATTAGATAGGCGTATTGATATGACCGATATAACAACACTTGAGCAGGCTAAATTTATTTTTTCATCAATAAAATATCTTCGGGACAAAATGTTTGCAAAGCACCACGGGCAATCCATGACAAAAGAAGAGCGGCTGATCTTAAAAGACATGTCGATTTCCCAGTTTCATACCATTATGGCTATTCGCAGAAAAGGAAAGGTCTCTTTAAAGGAGCTTTCACAAATGCTGCAGATTTCACCGCCTTCTGCATCCTCAATGGTGAACCGATTGGTGGAAAAGGGTGTGGTGAAAAGGCATCAGAGCAGTAAAGACCGGCGCAAGATTGAGATCAGCTTGACCCAAAAAGCGTTGTTAAGGCATGAAAGGGTGGAAAAGGCAATGTTTGCCTCTTTTGTCGATCTCATTGAAAAGCTGGGACCGGACACAACAGAAAAGTGGTGTCAAGTTATAGAGGAAATACATGAGATATTTCGCTTGGAAGACCGCGGGGAGACTGCCCAATGAAAAATGATATGAAAAAGACAAAAGAACCCGGATTGATCTTTAGAGTTGTTCTTTGCATCATTGTCATCGTATTTGGCCTTTTTGCCATGAAATATTTCATGGCGCTAAAAAAACCTCCCCATAAATCCCGAGTAAAAGAACAAATGTTAAAGGTGCAAGTGAAAAAAGCTGTTCCTGAGGACGTTCAAGTAATGCTAAAGGGATTTGGTGCGGCCAAGCCCATCAAAACAATCAAAATTTCATCTGAAGTGGCCGGCAGGATCATATTTACCCACGACCGTTTTGAAAAAGGGGCTGTCATCAATAAAGATGAGGTCCTTTTTAAAATAGATGCTTCAGAATATGAAGCCACATTGAATAATTTAACAGCAAGCCTGGAGCAAAAAAGGAATTTGCTTTCCAAACGGCATACAGAATATTCTGCTGACAAAAAAAGGATTAAAACCCTTGAAAGAAGTATGGATCTTGCCAGAGCAGAGTATGAACGGGTCAAAATTCTTTTGGAAAAAAACAGTATCGGAAACCGGACCACGGTTGACCGAAAGGAGCAGGAATACAACAGCGCCAAAGACAGGGTTGACCAGATGAAACGAACCCTTGCGTTGTATCCGGCCCAGATTAAGGAGGCAAAAGCCGGCATCAAATCGGTTTTGGCAAATGTTGAAAAGGCAAAGATAAATCTTGATCGTTGTACGGTAAAAGCGCCTTTTACCTGTCGCATTAAGCAAGTCTATATGGAAGCTTCAGAATATGCTTCCCGGGGCAAACAGGTGTTGACCATTGCCAATGATGCCACCATTGAAATCGAGGTCTCTTTGGATAGTAGACAGGTTGCAAACTGGCTTGAGTTTGAAATCCGGGATCCAGGGAATAATTTAGGCTGGTTCAGTGCCCTTCGATCTGAAAAGGCGAGTATCACCTGGCTTGAAGCAAAGGAAAATGTCTGGGAAGGATATGTGGATCGGATCATAGAGTTTGATCAGGATTCCAGAACTGTCACAATGGCGGTTCGATATGAAACCACCGATAATACATGCAGGGAATGCCTTCCCTTGCTGGAGGGAATGTTTTGTGCTGTTCAAATCCCCGGAAAAATCCTTACCGGCCTTTACCGGCTTCCCAGATGGCTGGTTACAACGGATAATACGATTTATATTGCCAATGAAAAACGCTTGAAAACCCGCCAGGTGGAAAAGGTGTATGCCCATGATGAAGATGTGTTTTTAAAAGGGAATATCAAAGAAGGGGACATGTTGATTCTCACAAGGCTTCTGGATCCACCTGAGGGTGCCGCCCTTAAAATTATTAAGTAAGGATTAAAAATAAAATAATGGAAAAGATCTTATCTGCATTTGCAAAAAACTCAGTTTTTGCGACCATTGCTTTAATCACTGTCCTGGCAGCAGGCGTTATTGCGGTCCTTTCAATGACCAAAGAGGCATTCCCGCCCATGGAAATGGACAGGATCAATGTGTATGTGCCATACCCCGGCGCAGATCCTGAAGAAGTTGAAGAGGGAATTTCAAGAAAAATAGAGGAAGCCGTGGAAGGTTTGGATGGTGTCAAAGAGTATTCAACACAATCATCCGAGCATCTTGCCACCGCAAGCATTGAAGTTACCAAAGGCTATAATACCCAACGGGTTTTGGATGAGGTAAAATCTAAAATCAATGCCGTTTCCACTTTTCCGACTGATGCGGAAAAGCCGATTATCAGGGAAGTCATCAGAAGAAGCAGTGTCATTACCATCTACATGGCCGCAGATATGCCTGAGCGCCGTCTCAAAGAATTGGGTCAGTCTGTGACGGATCGGTTAAAACTTTTGGATAATGTTTCCCAGGTATCATTGTACGGTGTCAGGCCCTATGAAATATCCATTGAGGTGTCTGAGGAAAAACTGCGTCAGTATGGCTTGACTTTTGATCAAGTGGCAAAGGCGGTGAAAAGCAGCAGTCTGAACCGGGCCGGTGGTACCATTAAAACTAGAGGTGAGGAAATAAGGCTTCGGACCATGGGTAGAAAATATACCGGAGATGAACTCGCAGATGTGGTGGTGCTGGCAAAATCTTCCGGACAGATCGTTACCCTTGACCGAATTGCAAAGATTGTGGATGGATTTACCGAAGATCCTTCCCGGGCATATATCAATGGCAAAAGAGCCGTACTGATAACGGCCACAAAAACCGATGAAGAAAATGCCCTGGTTATTTCCAGGATTATTAAAAATTTTGTTGAAGATTTGAAAAATGAACTACCACAGGATATTGAGGTCGGTATCTTATATGACCGTTCTGAAATGCTTAAGGCCAGGATTAATTTGTTGACCAAAAATGGGACGTTTGGCCTGATCATTGTATTTATTCTTTTGTGGGCATTTTTAAACACCAGACTTTCCATCTGGGTGGGCATGGGTATTCCCATATCCCTGGCCGGCGCCATGGCTATATTCTGGGGACTGGGCGGTACCATCAATATGATTTCTTTGTTTGGGCTGATTTTGGTACTGGGAATTGTTGTGGACGATGCCATCGTTGTGGGGGAGGCCATCTATGTGCACAGGAAGATGGGAAAGCCACCTTTGAAAGCAGCCATTGAGGGGGCGCTTGAAGTCGCCATGCCCGTAATGGCGGCTGTCATAACCTCCATAGTGGCATTCCTACCCTTGGGGTTTGTCGGCGGAACCATGGGTAAATTCATTGCCATTCTCCCGCCCATTGTAATTTCATGTCTCTTTATTTCTCTTTTGGATTGTTTTTTTCTTTTGCCGGCCCATTTAAATCATCTGCCGGAAATTGTAACCGCAAAGGATAAAGACAAAAAGCTGGGCATCATTAAGCGGATTAACCTTTTCACCAGCCAGTCCATGGAACAATTTGTGGAAAAGGTATATATGCCGTTTTTAAGCCGGGCCTTGCGCTTCAGGTATGTGTTGCTGTGTGCTGCTGTCAGTCTGCTCCTGGCTATCATCGGCATTATGCAAGGCGGTTTGATTAAATTTACCGTAATGCCGGAAACCGACGGATTCATCGTGACCTCGTCTGTAGCATTTCCGGAAGGGACACCTGCTTCCGTGACTGAAGCCGCATTAAAAAAAATAGAAAACGGGCTCTATGAATATGCAAAAACAGTAGAAACAAGTTCCGGGGAACCATTGATAAAAGACGTTCTGTCCTTTGTCGGTGCCACCTCAGACGCAATGACGGCTGCCGGTCCCCATGCCGGAATGATCCAGGCAATCCTCATTGAAGCGGAAAAACGGGGAATTCATTCCAAAGATGTCCTTTATGAATGGGGTAAGTTCATCGGCCCCATTGCCGGTGTTGAATCCTTGACATTTCAGGCCATGGGTCCCGGCCACAGGCGGGCGCCACTGAAGTTTGAGATGCATGCCCACAACCTGGAAACTTTGATCATGGCTACAGAAAGACTCAAAGAAAAATTGACCGAGTTTCAAGGGGTCTATCAGATTCAATCGGATTTTTCAGAAGGGAAAAAAGAATTACGCCTGACATTGAAGCCTGAGGCAAGGACACTTGGTTTGACCGTTGCAAGCCTTGCCTCCCAGGTGAATTCGGCTTTTTATGGTAATGAAGCCCAGCGACTTCAAAGGGGCGAGCATGATGTCAGGGTTAAAATCCGCTATACCAGGGATGAGAGAAGTTCGCTTGTAAAGTTTGAAAATATGCGGATCAGAACCCCCAGGGGCATAGAAGTCCCGTTATTATCAGTTGCCAATATTGATTTCCAGCAGGGATTTTCAACCATCCGCCGGACCAATGGTATGAGAAGTGTTTCGGTCAGTGCATCGGTGAATACAAAACTCACCAATACAAATGAAGTTTTTGAAGCCTTAAGCAAAGGATTTTTAAAGACATTAAAAGAGGATTATCCCGGCTTGGTAGTTCTTTTACAAGGGGATAAAAAAAGGTCCCGGGAGTCTTTTTCAAGCCTGAAAAAGGGGTTTCCCATTGCATTACTCGGAATATTCACCATTGTGGCCACCATGTTCAGATCCTATCTTCAGCCCTTTATTATCATGTTCACCATCCCTTTTGGGATCATTGGAGCGGTTTTAGGGCACCTGGCCATGGGTTATAACCTATCTATTATGAGTGTATTCGGCATGGTGGCCCTGACCGGGGTCGTGGTCAATGACGCCATCGTACTCATGGAAAGGATCAATGAGAATCTGGCTGCAAAAATGCCATTTTTCCAGGCCATTTTAAAAGGCGGGGCCAGGCGTTTTCGGGCCATATTCCTTACCACCCTCAGTACAATTGGCGGATTGGCCCCCATGCTTTTAGAGACAGATCTCCAGGCGAAATTTTTAATCCCCATGGCCATCTCCCTGGCCGCCGGAGTTGCCTTTGCCACTTTGTTAACCTTGTTTTTAATTCCATGCCTGCTGGTGATATTAAATGATTTCAGAACTTTGGTTTACAGATTCTTTAAAGGTGTCTGGCCTGAATCCAGGGAGACTGTTGAACCGGCTGTCAGCAGGTACGAGGATAGTTGATACTCCGTACAAACATAAAAAATAAGGAACGGATAAAAGTCATGATTTTAAAAAGGATTGCTACCATAGTCAGTGTGATGTTGCTGCTTTTTTTGGGCAGGCCGGCTTTTGCCCAGCAGATCACCTTAAAAGAGGCGTTTGACAAAACCATAGAAAACAATCTATCCATCAAGGCCATCCAGGAGAGAATCAACCAGGCCGAAGAGAAGATCCGGCAGGCAAAAGCAGCTTACTATCCGTTTGTAAATCTCACAGGTTCAGTGACCCGCACTGAATCATCGACCAATGATGTGAATGCAAGTTTTTTTTCTCCGGAAAGGATTGAGGAATATTATGATACAAGAGCCTCTGCCCAATGGATCATATTTAATGGATTCTTAAGAAAATATACTACCCGGCAGGCTCTTTTGACTAAAGATACAAAGGTGGCAGGGCTTAAGGATCTGAAACGGACCCTTTTGTTCGCCGTAGCTGGTTCCTATCATACTGCCCAGCTGGCTTTGGCAAACAAGGCCATTGCAGATTCCAACCGACAATTTTATGAAAAGCAGCTCAAAAATGCCCGGATAAAAAAAGATTCTGGTGTGGGCTCTTTAAGTGACGTTCTCAATTTCAGTACACGGGTCAATCATTCAAAGATTGAAATGGAGCGGTTTCAGTCCCAGCATGATGTGGCCAATGCCGCCTTAGCTGCCCTTCTGGGAATAGACGCCAAAGCGCCAGATCTTCCCGGGCCCATTTTTCCCCAAAAAGAGACGTTTTCTGAAATGGTTTCTCCGGATTATAAAGCTCTTGTGCCATATGCTTTAGAAAAAAGGCCTGATCTTGAGCAGATGTCTTTGGCCGTCGAGATCGCCAGGGCCGGTATCGAAAAGGCAAAAGCACGCTTTTACCCGGAAGTCAGCCTGGTGGGCTCTGCGGGAATGGACCGGACTGGGGACCACGAATTTGTAAGAGATGATTTTGAGAACAGTGTCAGCATTCAGTTGAGCTATCCGCTTTTTGCAGGGGGCAGGGACAAAGCCCTCTTAATGGAGGCTCGATATGCATATAAAGAATCAAAATTAACATTTGAAAATTTGAAAATAAATATTGTTTCCCAGGTAAGACAAGAGGTTGTCTCGGTGCGTGCTGCTCAAAAACAACTTTTGCTATATCGTGAAAATGCAAAACTTGCGAAACAGAATCGCGATATTGTGGAAAAGGAATATGAATTTGGTACCACCTCTTTAGTGAATCTAAATGAGGTTCAAAACACCCTTTCAACTACACAGCAAAGGATTGCGCTTTCCCTTATATCTCTTCGCCAGGCGTGGTATGACCTGAAATCGGCTTTAGGAGAAATTAACTATGATTGATCTGTCTTCCATTTCCAGCGGTTGAGTTTTTCAAAGGCATTGTCAACAGCTTTGATAATATCTTTTAAGGGGACCGGTTTGACAAAGTAGTCGTCAAAGCCAACATCCTTGCAATCGGACAGCTCAAAGTGAGATGAGTAGCCTGTGATGGCAAAGGCAATGGCAATAGGGGTGATTTTCATGATTTTGGCGCAAAGCTCTATCCCTGTCATACCCGGTAGGTTCAGGTCAAGGAACATGACAAGGATGGATTCCTTGTCCAGTATTTTTAAAGCATCTTCACCAGATGATGCTGTAATGACTTTGTATCCTTTCTGGGTTAAAGCAGATTCAAAAAGCATACGTATGGAAGCTTCATCATCTACAACCAGTATTTTGTTATCGCTCATCAGCCGCCTCTTTTGTGATTAAATTTTATACAACTATTTTTAACGGATATGACAAAAAAGGCAACAATTTTTTCATTTTTCCCCTTATATGCCAATTGCTTCGCATGAATATGATCATGAAAGGAGAGGCTATCAGGGAAATATCCAATGGGCATTGTTTACATTCTTTCATTTTTACGATAATATCTCCTTATTGAGTTTCATCCCCATTTATTTCATTTTTCTTATAAGGAACAATTATGGATTTTAAAAATCTTGCTTCAAAATTGGGACTTGATGAAGACGATTTCCAAGAACTGGTTGAGCTTTTTATCACCACATCGATGGCAGATATTGATAAAATTAAAAAGGGGGTGGCATCCAATGATCCTGCTGGTGTCTCCGCCGCTGCGCATTCAATAAAAGGGGCTGCCGGAAACTTGGGTTTTGAAGACATTTACTCTCTAACACTTGATATGGAGATGCAGGCTAAAGATGGGAGTTTGGCAAATTTTGACGATAAATTAGAACATCTTGAAAATCAGATCAATTCCCTTGAAAGCCAATAATATTATTTCAAACCAAAAGGTACTTGATTGTTATGAGCAATAAGCAACCCTATTCAGTTCTTGCAGTTGATGACAACCTTCTGAATCTCAAATTAATTGAGAAATCATTATCTAAAGAAGGATATCGGATTTTCAGCGCCAATAATGGCCCTATTGCCCGAAAGCTTGCTGAAGATGAAAAACCGGATTTGATACTTTTGGATATTGAGATGCCTGGTGAGAACGGATTTGAGGTGATCTCCAAATTAAAAGAAAATTCAGAGACCAATTCCATCCCGGTAATTTTTCTGACCGGGGTCATTGAGGTGGATTCAAAACTCAAGGGATTTGAATTGGGGGCGGTCGATTATATAACCAAGCCTTTTCATCCCCTTGAAGTGCTTGCCAGGGTCCGGATTCATTTAAAGCTGTCCATTGCCACTAACTCACTTATTGCAGGGCAGGCCCAGAAACTCAAGCAGGTTACAGAGGCCCAGGTTGCCATGCTACCTACACCGGAAGCCAATCCAACAGCTTTATTCAGTGTCTACTATAAAGCCCTGGAAGAGGCTGGGGGCGATTTTTACGATATTTTAAATATTTCAGATCATATCACTGGTTATTTTGTCGCGGATTTTTCAGGGCACGATATTAAAACCAGCTACATGACAGCATCGGTTAAAGCACTCTTGGCCCAAAACTGTACTCCTGTATATTCACCTGCTGAAAGTATAAAGATGATCAACGACGTGCTGGTGGAAATCCTCGCTGCCGGTAAATATCTGACAGCCTGTTATTTACATCTTAACAGAATTACCAAAAAATTGACCATCATCAATGCAGGACATCCTCCTGTGGTCTGTCTGCCGGTTGAGGGAGAACCCATTTTGATCAAATCTGAAGGCGATGTATTGGGCATGTTTAAAGATGCACATTTTGGTATTCAGACTATTAATGTATCCGTGGATGACAGGTTTGTCGTCTATTCTGACGGGCTTGTGGAATCGGCTGAAACCAAAATAACCTGGGCCAAGGGAGCTGAAAGCCTTCTTCCAATTTATAATGAGTTGAATGAAGTTCCATTTCAAGATGTCCCTGAAGTACTGATTAAAAAACTTTTTGGCGAAGCATCTATGCCGGAAGATGATATCGTTGTTTTATGTATAAAGGTATGACGTTATGGGATTGGATCATAAGACATTTGAGGTTCTTGAAACTGAAAAATCACTAAATTTTATATTTACATCTACCTATCACCACATTGATAAGGTTTGTGAAATGGTGACAAGCTATTTTCAAAACCAAAAAATAAATTTTGAAAATCAGATGTTCGCCATCAACCTGGTCATTCGTGAAGGACTTACCAATGCCGTTCGCCATGGAAACAAAAATGATCCTGACAAATTGGTCCGGTTTAATGTTGAGGTTGTTGATCACAAATCCCTTTATCTAAAAATAGAAGATGAAGGGGATGGATTCCAGTGGGAAAATATGCAAAATTCCCTTTTGCCCGAAGATCAGGAACACGGCAGGGGGATCATCATCATGGAACAGTATTTTCCCAGTATTGCTTATAACAAAAAGGGCAATATTCTTTATCTTAAAAAAGATCTTTAGCCCGGATATTTCACTAATTGATTTTACCTTAGCTGCGAGTTTCAGGGCGCAAAGCGGTAGTGAACTTTTGCAAATGCTCAGACAGCGTGACAGATGAGGCAAATTCAATTTGTCTGGAAGGTGGGACTTTAACCATTCTTTAAAATGACACTTTATGTTTTTGATTCGGTTAAAAATTCGGGTGTAATAAATTGTAATCCTAATATTTTTTAATTAAAATGTTTAAAATTTCATGAAATATTCGGATTATACAGTCTGTTCATTTCTTCTGATGAAATCATCTAAAGATATGAAATATTTGGGATAGTAACTGCATATTTAATGTCTCAAAATTTGAGAAAAGAAAATGAATATAAAAATCCTTGTGGTTGATGATGAATTGGTCAGCCGGAACAAGATGCTAAAAATTGTTGAAGAACTTGGAGAGTGTTATTCCACTGAAAATGGTGGCCAGACCCTTGAGTTTATCAAAGAGAATCCGGATATTGATTTGATTCTATTGGATATTTTGATGCCGGACATGGACGGGTATGAACTCTATGCCAAACTGAAAAAGCGGTACCCTCTAAGGGATTTCAATGTGATTTTTGTCACTGCCCTTGATAAATCAGAATATGAGGCCAAGGGGCTTGATCTGGGGGGGATGGATTATATAACCAAGCCGTTTTCCCC
>JAAEMC010000476.1 GCA_024225895.1 Desulfobacteraceae bacterium
ATATCTGTGTCTCTTTTTTCAAACGATATCCCTCCTAAGTTATACTTATGATGCCTTTTTGCCAAAGGTCTTTTCACCGGATAAAAACAATTCTCTTGAAATACCAATATACTTTAAGTTGCTCATTCCAAACAGTTTAGCGAATAAAACCCCAGGAAATATCGATGTTCTTGTATTAAAATATTCCACTTCCTTATTGTATCTTTTTCTGATCACAAATATGTTGTCCTGGGCAGTAAATAATTTTTGTAAAAATGCATCCATTTGATTTTTTGTATCTTTGTTTGAGGTTTCCAGCAAAGCCAAAAAGGAGATCAATTCCCTGGTCAGGGTTGTCTGGGAAATTACGAATGCTTTGATCAGATCATCTTCAATTGGGGTTTTTTGGACAGCAATCTCTTGGAGGATACTATCCGCCTTTTCAGCGGCCTGGTTGATTTTAGCTGTTGATAATTCCGGATTACTTTTCCGGCCGAGCTCAATAAGTTGAGGTAATAATTGCTGTCTTTTCAGGCAGGAATCCGTTAAATAATTCTTTGAGGCTTCAATACGGCTCTTTGATCTTGCCAGGCTGCTGTATCCGCCAAAAACAACACAAAATAAAATAATCCCCAAGACAATTAAACAAAGGGTGGCAAATTTGAGTAATCCTTCCCGTGCACTGAATTGAGTATCATCATTCGCTGCAATTTTCATTTGAGTATCCTTTTCACTTGAGTATCTTTTCACCGACAATATGATCAACCATAATATTTTACAAGCAAAAGCTAATATTTCAGCCGTGCATAATAAGTCTTTTGTGATGCTGCAATAGCATCTTTGAGGGTAAAAATGCCGTTGCTATTTAAAATTGGGAGTAATTTTAAATATATTTCAGCCGTGGCAATAGCATCTCCTAAAGCCGTATGCCTGCCTATGATATTGACACCCAGACGTTTTGCAATATTTTCCATATCATGCTGCTCGTGAACAGGATGCAGGCAGGCCGATAATAAAAGGGTGTCCAAGACCGGGTTTGAAAATTTGACATCAGTTGTTTTTTCCTTAACTTTGAGCATTTTCATATCAAATGCGATATTGTGTCCCATTAAAACAGTATCATAGGTATAATTCTTAAATATTGGTAAAATATTTTCAATATCCGGCTTTCCTTTCAGCATTTCATAGCTGAGGCCGTGTATTTTATAGGATTCCATGGGGATATCACGTTTCGGGTCCACCAGCTCTTCAAAAATGTCTTGATATACAATTCTGCTATTTACAATCCTCACTGCACCAATTGAAATAATTTCATCACCACCTACGGGATTAAGTCCTGTAGTTTCAGTATCAAAAACCGTATAGGTGATTTTCTTTAAATTAACATCCATTAAATCCAGGTTTTCATCCTTGATACCAAAAAGATCAAAATCATAGAATTCAGGCCGGCTTGCCGCAATCACAGCAGGTCTTTTTTTCTTTGTCACCAAAGATTTTGATTCTGCCTTTGACGTAATCCTGACCTGGGAGCAGGTCTGATTGTCATCAGCAATAATTTTAAAATCTGCCCGGTTTTGTTTTAAAACATAACCAAAAGAAGGCAATGCCCGGATTTTTTTTGTCAGCATGTTTTCAATCTGGATTTGGCTTGTTGGATTTTCAGCCCATTTTATATCAAAAAGAATTTCTCCATTCGAAGAGGTGATTTCCAGGGTAAATGTTGTTTTTGAAGTCAATTCCGACAAATTTACAATGAGAAAAATAAAGGCAACCGTGAAAGAATAGGTGTCAGCAAGGATTCGCCTGTTATTATTGTCATTTAACAGGTTAATCTGAATGCCGTTCTCCTCTTTGACCCTTTTTTGTATTGAAGAAAGAAAATAGTTTAAAGGTAATTTAGATAAGGGTTGTTTATTGAGTGTAGTATCCAGAATGAATTTTGATAATTGAATGGATTTGTCCTCCAGACATGTTAATTCTTTTGACAGAGTGTTTTTATATAAACTCGCCATTTCCCTTTCATTCCGAGTCTGTTCTATTAAATCCTCAACAAATATTTTTGAATGTGCAATTGTATCATCCAAATTTTTATTAAAAGAAAACAAGGTTTGCTCAATATTCTCATACCGGTCGATATCATCTGACACATCCTGAAAGGTCAGGATAAACCCGGTCATCTGTTTTTCCTGGTCAAGAACCGGGATTGTTTCAACACTGACGAGCCGTCCGGTATAAATCGGAGTAATAAAATAGGAAGCCACACTGATTTTATCATTTTGTAACCTTTCTTCAATTTCTTTTATGGCATGGACAATGAGATCCTTATCAATGAGATGGAAGATTGACCTGCCCAAGCCAATAAAATATTCCGCCCTTTTGGAATGGGTTTCTTGTGTAAATATTCTTTTGGCAAGGGAATTAAAAAGCAGTATCCGCCCGGATGTGTTACAGATAATGACGCCTTGGGGAAGTTCCGCCATAATTGCGGCCATGAGATTTCTTTCTTTTTCCGTCTCTTTTCTGGCCACAAGTATCTGTTCGGTGATATTTTTATCCAAATCTTCAAAAATATCGGCGAAATCATTTATTACTGACGATAAATTTTTAATATCCATATTCCCGGTGAGCGATAATCTGTGGGAAGGATTGGATGTATAGATCATGGAAGCTTCGGCAGATATCTTTTTTAAGGGTTTGATATAGGTGTGAAAAATAATGGAAAGCCCTGTGAACACTACCGCAGCACAGATAAAAACAATGCTGATGATATATAAAAAATAGTCCGTTCCCATGGTGCTGAGTGAAACAAGCTGTTCTTCACTCAATGCCTGCCACAGGAAAAATAGAATACTGCCAATGATGACTAAGGTTGCAAGCAGTGTAAATAAAACAAATTCCCAGAATCGATTGGTTTTATTCATTGCATCAAAAAACAAGAAGAATTCCGGATGGACGAAACCTTCCGGAATTCTTCTTTTCTAAGTTAATAATTATTTTGATCGGTTATCCCCACCATCCCCAGCCAAAAGAGGCAGTGAACAGCACACAAAAAATCAGTGTTGCAATGAGATATAAATCTTCTTTTGCCATGATATGTTCTCCTTATCTAAAGTTGTTCAATAAAACTTTAATCGGCTTCTTTTGTTACATCCATTGTCTCTGTATCCGCACGTCTGATCTGTTCTTCAGAAGTGGTTGACATTTCAGCCTTAAAGCAAAGAGCCCACATCATTACAATACCAACCATCCACCATATGATCTGCCATGACCAGATGGCCGGAAAGCCGCAGAAAGAAAATGCGTTGTTACCGATAAGTATACCAGGTCCAAGGGCCATGAAATACCAGGCCGGAACAAGAATCTTCATCCTTGCGCGCCATTTTTTACCATTTTCACTGGGTCCGTCCACAGAATCAAGCCATTCTCTGACTTCTTTCTGGCGGGCCTGGGTTTCCTCACTATCTTTCATACCCAAACCACGGCACAAGTATGCCACAACAAGACCTGTGAAAATACCCCAGAAAGCGGTATGCAAGGAAAGTGGGTATTGCCAGACATAATAAGTCAAGAAACAGGCCACGATGGCTGCGATAAGCCCTAATACAACACCGATACTCGGGTATTTGAATCCCCAGTGGACACCTAAGAGCGCAAGGTACATAATAGTACCGAACGCGGTTGCAAACCCGCCGATCATAACGATGGCGTCCGTACTGGTCAAAGAGACCACAACTGCAGCAACCGCCAAAATAGTAGCAAAAACACGGTTGGTCCAGATCTGCTCTGAATGGGAACCGCTTTGTTTTCTAACATATCTCCACCACACATCCCTCTGGATAATCGTACCACCGGTACCGATATAAGGGGCTGCAGTGGAATGGATGGCGGCAATGGCGCCTAAGAATACCAGACCAAGGACCGGTCCTGGCAAAAACTTGGTCATGAGCATGGGAACAACGTCTCCATCGACCTTGGGAGCGATTTCACCGGCTGCCATCAAAATTCTTGCGCCGATTCCCTGGAAGGCAGTAAAAAAGAAAAGTGCTATACCAACAATAAATGTGGACATGAACACCTGCTGCCAGGCAAGGGGTTTCGGAGATGCAAGACCAAAATTCCACAAAGTAAATGCCGGTGATGACTGGATACCCATGAGGGCAAACATGTAAGTTAAGATCATCACCGCGGTCCAGCCGCCTGAACCCAATCCA
This sequence comes from Desulfobacteraceae bacterium, assembly GCA_024225895.1. GTDB lineage: Bacteria > Desulfobacterota > Desulfobacteria > Desulfobacterales > Desulfobacteraceae > JAAEMC01. The sequence continues at coordinate 4,191 of JAAEMC010000476.1, forward strand.
AAGTGGATCAAGCCGGGAACTTTCATGTATTTCTCTTCAATACTACCCATGGAAGTTACAAAACCGGACCATCCACCTATGGTGTCAGATGTGACAACATAAAAACCAAGCAGTACGATACCGCCGACCAGGAGCAGGAATTGCAAAACTCCAACCCAGGTACTGGCTTTTAAACCACCGGTTACCACATAGAACCATACGATAAATGCCATGAAAATCAGACCATAGGTCTGGGGAACACCGGCAACCCAGTAAAAGAGTTTTGCTGCAGCAATGAGCTGAAGGCCGGAATAGAAGATGGAATAAAGAAAGGCCGCAAGAACGGTCAACCAGCGGATGGCCTCGTTATTGTAGTAGTAGGCGAACATATCACCCGGAGTGATAAACCCGTACCGTTTACCCATGAGCCAGTTTCTTTTCGCAAAAAAGGCACCTGTTATGGGGATGGTTAAAACATAGAACGAGGCATAAGCATAAACAAGTCCTGCCTTCCAAATCAAACCCGGATGTCCAATGAATGTCCAGCCGGAAAACGAAGCAGCCGTCGCTGCCATTAAAAAGGCGATAAATGGGATGGAGCGTCCTGCAATGGCATAGCCGGAAGCTTTCTTTTCAGTAAAGAAACCTCTTAAGCCCCACCAAAAGCAGTAAATTATGTACAACCCTAATAGGATATATACCCACGTTTTTGGATCCATGATAAATCTCCTCCTGTTTCATCTTGCATTTAGGTTGATCGGATCAGTCACATGATTATCGATTTAAAAAGGATAATCAGGGCATACTACACCACCTCCTTTCCCATGATTTATTTTTATATGATACACGCACTTCACGTTTTAAGTTATTGGGCTTTATTGCCATATCCGATTTGTCCCAAAGATTCTTCGATTTCTTCCAGGATGCTATAATCATCAATGGTTGCTGGGACTTTATATTCTTTTTTATCTGCAATGGACCGCATGGTTCCTCTTAAAATCTTGCCCGACCGGGTTTTAGGAAGTCTTTTTACAATGGTCGCGGTTTTGAATGCGGCCACAGGACCGATCTTGTTTCGAACTTCTGCAATCACTTCTTTGACCACCTCCTCGTGAGTCCTTTCAGTGCCTGCATTCAAGACCATCATCCCCAAAGGGATCTGTCCTTTCAGCTTATCTTCCACACCCATTACCGCACATTCGGCTACATCCGGATGTCCTGCAATGACTTCCTCCATTGCACCTGTAGAAAGCCTGTGACCGGCAACATTGATAATGTCATCAGTCCTGGCCATCACATACACAAAGCCGTCATCATCAATAAATCCGGCATCAGCAGTTTCATAGTAACCGGGAAATTCATTCAAATAGGCATCTTTGTATCGCTCGTCATTCTGCCATAAGGTGGGCAAGGTTCCCGGAGGCAATGGCAATTTTGCAACAATTGCCCCGATTTCTCCTGGCTTAACAGGATGACCGTCACTTCCCAATACAGCTAAATTCCATCCAGGCGCTGCTTTGGTCGGAGATCCCGGTTTGATTTCAAATTGATGAATCCCCATGCAATTGGCTGCAATGGCCCAACCTGTTTCGGTCTGCCACCAATGGTCAATAACAGGTACCTTGAGAGAATTTTCCGCCCAGGTCAAAGTATCCGGATCTAACCTTTCACCTGCCAGGAACAGGTAATTAAATTCGGACAGATCAAAATCCCTCATCATTTGGGCATTGGGATCTTCTCGTTTAATGGCCCTGAATGCCGTCGGTGCTGTAAAAAGGGTTTTTACCTTGTGTTGAGAAATAATTCGCCAGAAAACAGATGCATCCGGTGTTCCAACAGGTTTACCTTCAAATACGATGGTGGTGCACCCTTTTAAGAGTGGGCCGTAGACAATATATGAATGACCTACGACCCATCCTATATCAGATGCTGCCCAATATACATCGCCCTTATCAACACCATAAATTGCACCCATGGTCCATTTTAACGCCACCATATGGCCGCCGTTATCCCTTACAACTCCCTTGGGCTGCCCGGTGGTGCCGGACGTATAAAGGATGTAAAGTGGATCTGTTGCTTTAACCGGCACACAATCCTGGGGTGTTGCCGCTGCCATTGAATCATTCCAGTCAAAGTCCCTGCCGCTAACCATGGTCGCGGTTGCCTGAGGTCTTTGCAAAATGACACAGGCGTCCGGTTTGGAGTCGGATAATTCAATAGCTTCGTCCAAAAGTGGTTTGTACTCAATAACCTTAGCCACTTCTATCCCGCAGGATGCCGATACAATCACTTTAGGTTTGGCATCATTAATCCTTGTTGCCAGTTCATTGGCGGCAAATCCACCAAAGACAACGGAATGAACGGCACCGATCCTGGCACAGGCCAGCATGGCAAAAACCGCTTCAGGGATCATGGGCATATAGATAATGACCCGATCACCCTTTTCAACACCTTTTGAAGCCAATACACCGGCAAATTTTGAAACCTGATCCTTAAGTTCAAAAAAGGTATATTTCTTTATGGTATCTGTTACCGGGCTGTCATAAATAATGGCATCCTGGTCCCCCATGCCATTGTCGACATGAAGATCCACTGCATTATAACAGGTGTTGGTTTCTCCACCTGCAAACCACCGGTAAAATGGTATATTGGAATCATCCAGAACTTTATCCCAT
>JAAEMC010000477.1 GCA_024225895.1 Desulfobacteraceae bacterium
GGCCTTGCCCTTACCATTATTATTTGCATTATAGCCCCTTTAACCCAGGCGGGTTTAAATCCGGCCAGGGATCTTGCTCCCCGCCTGTTCGCATGGGCTGCAGGATGGGGAAGGGCGGCATTTCCAGATAATTTTCATGGATCTATTACCGTTTATGTCCTCGGACCGGTTACAGGCGGTCTGTCAGCAGCTTTTCTTTTTCGAAAAATTATCGAGCCGGTAATGATTAAAAAAAATCAATTATCTGATTGCAGTTGTGAGACCCAGATAAGAGACCAGATGAAAGACCGAGTGTTAAATCGGATAAAAAATTAGAAGAAATAGCAGAAGGAGGATTTATCCCAAGTCTTTTTTATTTAGGCCGGAAAAAGCAGACAATCAGAAGTTTTATTTTATAATTTCTACACGATTAGTGTAGCATTATAAAAATTCATAGGACCATTTTTTTAACCAGAACAACAAGGAGGCAATAAACAAAAGTATGACAATAACAGATGTCAATTGACTTTTAACCAGAACAACGAGGAGGCAATAAGCATGGCAAAACAAATGTTAATAGACGCCTACAGGGGGAAACGAACCGAATCTGCCCCGTGGGTTCCTTATGCAGGTGTTCATTGTGCATTTCTGATCAACGAAAAAGCTGATGAATATCTTCAAAATCCAGAGCTTTTGGCAAAAGGGTTGGTATATACTGCGAAAAAATACAGCGCAGATGGTATCCCCTTATTATTTGATCTGTCTGTAGAAGCCAATTCCGTTGGATGCGATTTAAAATGGTGGGAAGACAATGTCCCGTCCGTATCCAGTCATCCCTGTTCAGACAGGACCCCGGAAGAAGCAGAACTCCAAATTCCCACAAAGGATTCAGGAAGATGGCCTCTGTTATTTGAAGCGGCTAAAATTGCCAAACCCCAACTGGATGAACTTGATTGCGCTATGATAGGCGGAGTTTGCGGGCCTTTAACTCTGGCCTCTCATCTGGCCGGCGTTCGTATTTTTACTGATGTTTATAAGCATCCGGAGTTTGCACACAAAGTACTTGAGTTTGCAGGAAAAGTATGTGCGGCAGCAGTAGATTTTTATGCAGAAATGGGGTGTGACATTATTGCCATTATTGACCCGGTTGCCTCCCAGATCAGGGATACCACCTTTCGCGAATTTGTTACCCCTAACTGCCAGCCCGCCATCAAAGCCATCCATGATGCCGGGATAAC
>JAAEMC010000478.1 GCA_024225895.1 Desulfobacteraceae bacterium
GACACCTACGGCCATGACATAGGCGATGCAGTATTAAAAGAGGTAGCCGGCCTCATACTTGAAAATGTGAAACAAAATGCTATTGCCTGCCGGTACGGGGGAGAGGAATTTTGTATTATTTATCCGGAAACAGGGCTTGCCGAGGCAGTGAAAAATGCTGAAAAAATCAAACGCTTCTGTTCTAAAAAGCCCATTTCACAGCACCGGATTTTTCAAACCTTAAGCGGCGGTGTTTCATGTTACCCCAATACCTCTTTACCTGAAAAACTGCTGTCAGATGCTGATATCTGCCTCTATAAAGCCAAGAAGTCAGGAAAGAATCGTATCATTGCCAATTTCCCGGACCCAAAAGAAGAACAAACCCTCTAATTAATAAAGGATGAATATGGATCAACAAAAACACATTCTGACCATGCTCGTTGAAAATGAACCTGGTGTGACTGCAAGAATATCAGGCCTGTTTGCGGCAAGGGGATACAATATCGAAACCATATGCGGTGCCCCCACGGCAAACCCCAAAATGTCCAGGATCACCATTACAACCCTTGCAAATCCTTTGCAGCTTGAACAATGCATGAAACAGATAAAACGGCTTGTCAATGTCATCAAGCTAAGAGACATGACCGGCGAAAAGGCTGTTAAAAGGGAGATGGCATTGGTCTGTGTAAAGATTAACCCCAAATCTCTGGCTGGTGTTTCCAGCCTGATAGAAGAATACAAAGGCAAAATCATGGACAAGGGCGAAGCCCATTTGATTTTTGAAGTAACCGGCAGCGCCAATACCATTGATGAAATTTTGGTAAATCTGGAACCTTTCGGGATTAAGAAACTGGCCAGATCCGGAATTTTGGCGTTGTACAAAGAACCTTAGAAGCTGCGGGTCTGCGGGTCCACCCATCTTAGAGTTGTACAGATATTAAATCGGGCGAACACACAGGTTCGCCCTATAGTTTTACCGATGAAATTCAAATGAAATTAATTTTAAGAACCGGTATAGTTTAGTCAATTGCACTTTTTTATATAGTCCTCAGGGGCTTTTGCCCTCCAAATAGAAATGGTGAGGGTTTTGTGCCCAAGCTCTCATAAAGATTATAACTTGAGCGTTTTAAACTTGTCATACCCTTTCCCACCTTTGATGTACCATAATTTGGATCCATCGCTTTATATAGATTTTCCAGCTCTGCCTTGAGTTTTTCGATACGTTTGATTAACTCCTCCAATGGATTGGACACATCTTTAACCTCGGGAACGGGTTGCATCTGGGCCGGAATGATGGTCATGCCGGATTGAAGATCTTCCAAATTTTCGGGAAGTTCATTTTGGTCAAACTGGTTGGGGAAAATCCGCAGATCTTCATCTTCCCCTCTTCTGGCAGCCAGGTCAACCTGCTGGACAGATCCCACATTACCATTTTCAAAAAGAAAAACCCCACTGCGCCTCATTTGCCCTTTCAATTCATTGTCATCACCGGCCATTTTAAAAGATGTCATGGCATGATCCAGGGCAATGGCGCCGACACCGGCTTCTTTCAAAGAGATGAGCTTGTCGTTGCCGGCTGCATCTTTGGTCCAGACGGACAATTTTTCAAAAACCGCATCATTTTCGTCGATCCAGTTGTTTTGATCCTCGTCAAAAGCCGCCAATTCCATGAACCCGTTCCCCGTGCCCGGCCCAAAAAGTTCAGAGCCATTATTGATGACATTGTCATTGTTCCGGTCCAAAGCCAGAAACCCGCTTCCCTGGGAGACAAAACTGATGTTTTCCGTACTGCCGTCATTGTCCAGGTCAAATTCAAAGGTGGCATCGGTAAGAGTCGGGGCGCTGCCGTCAAAATTGATTACCAGGGGATCGGTTAAGTTGACCCGTTCCTGCCAGACCTGGATCAGGGTTTCTTTTTGGGTTTCAGAATAAAAGCTCCGGTTCAACGCCATTTCCAGTGAAAATTCTATTTCCCTGCCATCTTCGGTCACTACTTTACCCGATGAATTAAACAGCATCTGTTCTGATTCAAAATGGATATCCGTTTCTTTTACGGACATCATCCATCCCTGTTCGGATTTTTGAACGGTTGAGGCAATATCTTCTTGCAGCAGTGAATTACGCCTATTGAGTTCATCTGTATCTTCAAAAGGATTGGGCCGCACACTAAAATCGGTAATCATAGTCTGGGCGCCGGTAACGCTTTCCACAAGCTTTTCCACGGCATACTGCTGATCATATTCAATGGTCTCTTCTGAATCGCTGGATCGGACGATGCTGTGACTGGCTATATCTGCGGAGTAAGTAGATTGATAAGCTTGTGCTTGAACAGTGGAAAGACTGACCCGGTCCATTAGAATCTGCATGGGTTGCGGTTCATCCCCGCGCCTCAATGCCGATAGGTTTACCGTCGGTGATCTCGTTTGCCGGGACATTTGGCTTTCCGTCTTTTCTCTTAGATATTCATCCATTTGCTCCAGATGACTGGAAGATGAAAAGGTAAGACTGGCATCACTTATTTTCATAACCATTTCCCTCCTTGGATTTGGGTATAAATGTATAAAATTATAATCGGCATAAAGAAGAATTTCTTGACCCAAATATTTCACATCACCTGATGCTTCCATCAGCCAGGCATTCAAAGCATAAAACTGAACTAATGTGCTGCAAAGTCTTGATAACAAAGCTGATGGGAGCATCAGGTGATGCCCTTGCAGTGAAATTTTTTCAATATTCAGCGCAACATTACAATCAGACTTTATGATATAAAATCAGATCATTTTTCAATACAAGCTGCTGCATTTATTGTATTTTATAAGATGCTTGACGACAGTTCATAAAATGTTCTGGTAAGGCGTTGAAACCTTTATTAATTGACCAAATCAAATATTTCGTGATATCTAAAATTACCCATATAAATTATAGCAAGTAAAAACAGAATATAGAATGCAAATGGCTTATCAGAATACAGAACATATAGCAGCAGGCCAGTATCGGGTCGGAAAACAAATAGAAAACATATACCAGGCTTATCTCGGTACCTGCCTGGGGGTTGCCATTTATGACAAATCAAAAAAAATCGGGGGCATGATCCATATCCTCTTACCGGATCCACCCAGCCTGGGAATAGTGGAATTCCCTGAAAAATATGCATCCACAGGAGTCCCTTTACTTATATCCGAACTTTTAAACCTGGGTGCGCGTCTGGAAAACCTGAAAGCCACCATTGCAGGAGGTGCCCTGGTTGGGCCTGTGAGCCAGCAGGATATTAACCTGGATATCGGAGGGCGTTCCACTGAAATAGTGGTCACCTTTCTTGAAACCGCCGGTATCAAGGTAATAAAATCGGAAACCGGCGGTTTTTTTACCTGCACCCTTGAATTGGATATGAAAACAGGCACCACACAAATCAAACCGGCATGGGAAGAGACCTGTGCACCTCAAAGGGATTTCTCAGTACCAAGGATTGAGGAGATTAATGATACCATTGAAAACTTAAAACCCATTCCACAAACCGCATTAAAAATACTGAGAATGGTCCAGAACCCTGGCCATGATGTCAACGATATCACCCAAGAACTTTCCAAAGATCAGGTTCTTTCCGGCAAGACATTGAAAATCTGCAATTCAGTACTTTTTGCCGGCACTGCCAAAATAGACACCTTAAAAGATGCGGTCCTGCTTTTAGGAGAACACCTTTTAATCCAGTCTGTAATCATTGCTTCTGTTAACAATTATTTTAAACAAACAGAGACTTCCGGGTATTCATTATGCAAAGGCGGACTCTTTTTTCATGCTGTTGGCGTTGGTGCCACTGCAGAAAAAATCGCCCAGATTTCAAACCGTTCAACCCCAAAGCAGGCCTATACAGCAGGCCTTCTCCATGATATCGGCAAGGTGGTGCTGGATCAGTATATTTCACATACATCTCCATTGTTTTTCCGGGATATGGATCGGTACAATAAAAACTTTTTAGAAGCTGAAAAAAATATTATCGGTATCACCCATTGTGAAACCGGTGCATTACTTGCCAAACGATGGGATTTTTCCAATGCTCTTTCACAAGTGATCAGCCACCATCATACCCCTGAAAAAGCCGGCTCTGACAGGGATTTGATCTGTATTGTCTACCTGGCAGATATGATCATGGGAAAATTCAGCGCAGGGTTTGACCTGGACAACTTACAAATTCAAAGCCTTAATTTTGTATTGAAAACATTGGGGCTGACTCCGAATGATATCCCCGGTATTGTGGATGCCATTCCCTTGCCCGTATTCGAGAAAAACACCTTTACCACATCCAGAAAGGATGCCCTATAGTGAACCAACTCAATAAGAATAAATTGTTAAGAAACCTGCCGGGTGTAGACCATCTCATTGAGGAGACAAAAAAGGACAGCCGGTTTAATGATATCCCCAGAAGTATTATTGTCTCATCCATCCGGGCCGCTTTAACCCTTTTTCGAAACCGAATTTTAGAAGGGCTGGAAGAAATAATCTCAGATGAAATCATTTTAGAGTTTGTCAACACTTATTGCCAACAAGCAGTCAAACCACGGCTTGTCAATGTAATCAATGCAACCGGAGTAGTTTTGCATACCAATCTTGGCAGGGCTCTTTTATGTGAGGATGCATTAGAAAATATTAAAAAAATTGCCGCCTCTTATTCCAATCTCGAACTCAATATTAAAGAAGGCAAAAGGGGCATACGGTACCAGGCAGTGGATGAATTGATTTGTGAATTAACCTCTGCCCAGAGTGCCATCGTGGTAAACAACAATGCAGGCGCTGTCTTACTGGCATTAAACACAATTGCCAAAGGCAGGCAGGTGGTCGTTTCCAGGGGAGAGCTGGTCGAAATCGGGGGCTCGTTTCGCATTCCGGATGTCATGTCCAAAAGCGGCTGTATCTTAAAAGAAGTGGGTACAACCAACCGGACCCATTTACGGGATTATGCCAATGCCGTCGGCGACGAAACCGGTCTTTTTTTGAAAGTTCATACCAGCAACTATAAAATTGAAGGGTTTACCAGCAATGTTCCCCTTGAGGAAATGGTGAGCCTGGGCAAAGAAAAAAATATTCCGGTAATGAAGGATCTTGGCAGCGGCACCTTGATTGATTTTTCAAAATATGGCCTTCCGCCCGAACCCACGATTGCCGATTCTGTGGCCACAGGTGCGGATGTCATCACGTTCAGCGGAGATAAGCTTTTGGGGGGACCGCAATGCGGTATCATTATCGGCCGAAAAGCCACCATAGATGAAATTAAAAAAAATCCCCTGACACGGGCATTGAGAATTGACAAAATGACCCTGGCCGCCCTGGAATCCACTTTAAAAATATACAGGGATGAAAATAAGGCTGTCAAAGAAATCCCCACCTTAAGAATGCTGACCATGTCCCTGGATGAGACCGCCAAAAAAGCTGCCAAACTTCTCAAACTTCTCAAAGAAAAGATTGAATCCGCAGCCGAACTTGAGGTAAAGGATC
>JAAEMC010000479.1 GCA_024225895.1 Desulfobacteraceae bacterium
ATATAAAGAAACTCACTTAATGAATACTTTTTACGTTTTTGGAAATATTAGCCTTGGTTTGATAAAAATCACTTCAGCCAAGGCCATGAGATATACCGTATTATACTATGTTTTTAGAGGTTTTGACCGTTTTTCATTCTGGCTTGATTTTAAGGGAGGGGGCTGGATCAGCTATTACAGGAATATTATTTTTTAATATCTGTAAGAGCTCGGAGTTTTTATCAAACCATTACCAAGAGGTTAATATTTAATGGACATCCTGAATGCAGCAACAAGCATTGGCCTTGCCCCTAAAAAGGTGGCTTCAACCAAAGGAGGAGAGTATGAAAGTGCATGTCCCCATTGTGGAGGAAAAAATCGGTTTCGTATCTGGCCGTGTGACAGAGGGGGGAGCGGATCCTATTGGTGCAGACAATGTGGGAAATGGGGGGATCTGGTGCAGTTTCTTGTAGAGTTCTGCCGTTACAGCTACAAAGATGCTTTTCATGCAGATGGAAGGGAAATGCCGGAAACATATTTGCCTTCAAGTGAAAGCTTTATATCACACTGCAACAGGCAACAGTTTATGCCCCGGAAGTATGAATCTCCCGGTGAAATCTGGCAGGAAAAAGCACATGAATTTGTTGATAAAGCACACGAATGTCTTTTAGGGGCTGAAAACATACAAAAATATCTTGAAAGTCGCGGCATGGATATCATGGCCATAAAAAATTTTAAACTCGGTTGGTTCCCCGGAGAAAATGGTAAAAACTGTAAATTCAGGCCCCGGAAAACCTGGGGGCTTCCAGTAATCAAAAAAACTAATGGCCGTGACAAAATGTTATGGATCCCACGGGGGCTAATCATTCCATGTTTTAAAAATGACAAAATATATAGAATCAGGATCAGAAGGCCAAAAGCAGACATTAAATCAAAAAGCGATATTAAATATTACATCCTTCCGGGATCAGGGATGGAAGCCATGAGTATAAACCCGGATAAAAAAGCCATTGTGGTGATCGAATCGGAACTTGACGGCATGTTGATCGCAAGAAAAGCAGGATCCCTTGTTGGTATCGTTGCCCTTGGAAGCGCACAGAATAAACCTGGGACAGATACATGCATTTATCTTGAAAAAGCTTTTAAAATACTGATTTCTCTTGATTATGACAAAGCAGGAATGAACGCATGGAGCTGGTGGAAAGAATACTTTAGAAATTCAAAATTATGGGTGGTACCGGTTGGCAAGGATCCGGGAGAAGCTTTTCAGGGAGGTGTGGATATAAAAGACTGGATAATTGCCGGCTTACCTCCTGTTTTCACCCTGAATTATATTTCAAATATTGAAGTTCCCGACGGGCTATACCCTTTTGAAGAACTTAAATTTTTCTTAAAAAAATATCCCATACAAATTATTGCGGACAAAGACCGAGGAGAAATTGTTTTTGACCCTGGATTGAAAAATAGACAGATAAGATACCGTGTTAGGCAATTATTTTATGAGGATGATGAAATTTTCTATTTTCTGAAACTGATACACCCGGATTCCCTAATCGACAAAGACAATTGCGATTTTAAATTCAACAAAAAAGGAGCTCAAAAATGAAAGTTAAGGAATTTATCAGTTACGATTATAAGGTAGTGTTCATAGAA
>JAAEMC010000480.1 GCA_024225895.1 Desulfobacteraceae bacterium
ATGGCTTGACAAAAAAGAAATGATATGATTAAATTTATGGTATAGTATATATAATACCAGAATTATTTTGAGCAGAGATCTGCCCGACAATATTAAAGGATAGGAAAACAGGCAAATGAAACTGATCCAGGTTAATAAAGATGAAATAAAAATTTCTCAAGCAGAGGACCTCAAAGAGAAATTGGATGGATCAACGATTTTGTTTCCCATGTTTCGGGCCTTAATCAATAATCCCGGGTTTTCAGGTTCTGAAAGGGATCAGAAAGCAGGTGTAAAGCAGTTAATGAATCTTTGTTTTCAAGCAGGTTCTAAAATTCGGGAAACCCTTGGCATTCCCCGGGAAGATACAAAAACCGTCAGCAAGATCAACGCCATTGCATCCCAATGGGTTTCCCATGCCTGGACAGCCTGTGGCCGCAAGAATTGTGATCCTGAAAAAATCGCTTCTCTTTTTGTTCAGATGATAAAAAATACAAATCCGGGATTTTTGGATACCTTTGAAACCGCGGGCCCTGATCTGGATACCATACTCTGCAATGCTTTAGCATCTGCGCAATACAGCCGTATTCTTCCTTGGGATGAGACACCAAGTGTTCAAAGGGAGGAAGATAGCTTGCTTTTATTGGAAATACTAATGAATAAAACCTGTGAGAAATCGGAAAAAATCCTTTCACAGCTTCCCTGTTCGGCCCTTTCCAAGGCGCAAAAAACAGCTGTTTATTCATCCATTGTCAAAACCGTGTCCATGGTTGTTGTTGATGTGCTCAGATCTCAAAATGAAAAGGTACAAAAATTGTCACCAGAGGATTTACAGCAGCAGTTTCAACTGGTAGAGCCCCATGTGGACAGGATTCTTTCCATTCTTTACCAGGTGGGGTTTGAAAGGGAAAAGGAAGGATTATGTACCTGAAAAGAAGTATATGCGTTTTTATTTTGACAACTTTTTTTGTTGGGCCGTCAATCCTGGCTGAAGGGGCAAGCATTTTACCCTCAGGGTCCAAACATCCATGCTGGAGCATCGGTCTGATTGCCACCCCTTTTGATGTGTCATATGCAGCATCCCGGTTCTCCATGCGGGCCTATCAACATACTGACCTTGAATTTGTTTATATACGAAATCACTTTTTTAATACCTGGGGTATCGGGCTTTCCCAGGAAGTGGCCAAAAACCGGAAAAACCGGGAAAAGTATCAAAATTTTAAAACCGATCAGCTTTATCAGTGGCTTTACGGCCTGAACAAGGTTCAGAATCAAGCCCTGGCAAATCAACTTTTTGGGGACAGATCCAAATTTAAGACCATGTGCCGTAATGGGGAAATGGCAGATATTCTTCAAAAAGGGGAAAATAAACAAAAAGAGCGGCAAATCAATATAGAAGATACTTTTTTTGCATATGACCGAAGTTTTAAACGGGTTGTTGATATTGCAGCCCATCATAATGATATGCCGGATGGTTTTATTTCAAAGGTATCTGTCATTCCAAATGATAAAACCATGAGCCTTGAAGGTATTGAAAAGGCAAAAGATTTGATGGCGCTG
>JAAEMC010000481.1 GCA_024225895.1 Desulfobacteraceae bacterium
TTTACCAGCATAAGTGAAATGGTGAATCTATTAAACTCAAATTTGAACATAAATTCAAGACACAATAAAAAGGATTTTGGAACTAGGCAGTTTTTTCTGATGTCTGTCAGGATTCAGATCACCCTGGTGTTGGTTTTTTGGCGGTGCCGGCCTGGTGCTATTTTTCCACTATCCTGGGATGTTAAGATTGTTACATTTTTTTGAGAAGATGGATCTTAAATTATTCTTTTATATCAATTAGTTGTGATGATTAGAGGCTTATATCATTTTTGCCCGGCCTTTCAGATCGGCCCGGTAATTTGTAACAGCAGTTTCCGTAAAATCCCCATGGCATCCATATTGCAAGTATAGGCAGGTGAAAAGAACTGCTTATAGCGATTGCCAAAATAATTTTTTCAAACAACCAAATAACGTATGGTAATCGCAAATAACCGAATGGTTCATAAAGTCGGAGGCTTTAAGTCAAACGGCATGAGATGTCTCAATTTTATTTTAACGGAACATATTTATGACGTTTAGTATAGATGGGAGTGCAAAAATAAATGATACTTGAAATGACCAGGCCCGTTCAGGGCGGATTACGGCAGGAGCGCAAGCTAGAGACTGTTTCCAACCATCTGGCCAATGCCAATACAACAGGGTTTAAAAAGGATGTGCTCAGTTTTGACGCTCAATTTAAGGCTCAGCTAAATAAAGATTTTACCCAGGGTGCCATTGTCACCACCGGCAACCCTTTGGATGTGGCCCTCGGCAGTGAGGGATTTTTCAAAATGGAAACTCCCGAAGGTATAAAATATACCCGTAATGGTAACTTTTCCTTGGATGCCAATGGGATTCTGGTGGATATGAACGGTAATCCTGTCATGGGCCAGGCCGGTGCCATTGCTATTGAAGCCGGTGATATCCAGCAGGGGGTCTTTATTAATGAGGGCGGTCAAATCCTGGTGGACAATGAAATTGTAGATACCTTTGATATTGTCACTTTTGCAGATTCCCAAAAGCTGAAAAAGCAGGGCCAGAACCTCTATGTCTATGATGGGGAAACCATGGATGAAATCGCTCCAGAAACCATAAAGGTTAAGCAAAGAGCCCTGGAAAATTCAAATATAAAGGTGGTGGATGAAATGGTCAGAATGATCGATTACAATCGGATGTTTGATACATTTACAAAAGCCGTACTGTCCTTTGACGAAATTGATTCAAAAGCCATCAGCGAAGTCGGGAAGCTATTATAAAATTCTCAAGGAGGTAAGAGATGATCAGATCACTTTATTCATCGGCAACCGGAATGAATGCCATGGAAATGAAAACAGATGTTACTGCTAATAACCTGGCTAACTCCAATACTGTGGGATTTAAAAAATCCAGGGCCAATTTCGAAGACCTGATGTATCAGACCATGCTGGTCGCAGGGCAGACAACTCCTGGCGGCGGGCAGGTTCCAACCGGCATCCAGGTTGGTATGGGAGTGGATAATTCAAGTGTGCAAAAATTATTTACACAGGGCGATTATGTCCAGACAGATAACCAGTTGGACATGGCAATTCAAGGCGCCGGGTTTTTCAGGGTGCGTCATGGGGATGAGGATTTGTATTCCAGGGCCGGTAATTTTACTTTGGACAGTGAAGGCTACATCACCACATCGGCCGGGGACCGGCTGCAGCCTGAAATCGCTGTTTCTGCACTGGCAACCACAATAACTCTTCAAGATGACGGCACTCTGACTATTACCGGTTCGGATGAACAAATACTGGCCACTGAAAATGTCCTGGTGAGTACATTCATCAATCCTGCCGGTCTGGTTGCCGTAGGCGGTAACCTCTTCAGAGCCAGTGAAGGTTCAGGAGCTGCCACAGAATTGACACCCGGCCAGGATGGTGCAGGAACCGTCATCAACAACTACCTTGAATATTCCAATGTGAGTGTGGTGGAAGAGATGGTTGAACTCATATCCGGCCAGAGGGCCTATGAAGCCAATTCAAAATCGATTCAGACTGCAGATACCATGCTCAGTACGGCAGTTGGGCTAAAGAGATAATTTAAGATGACGGCCTTTTATAAATACCATAAGAAAGTCGGCCTCAGGTTGGGTCTGATATTGATCATAACGGCATTAATGTTTTTACCACGGGTGAATGCCCAGAATATTCCGGAATCAAAAATGCCGGTTGTGCAGATCATTGTCAATGAATCCAGTCAGGTGGAAACTTCTGAAATCCGTTTAGGGGACATTGCATTCATAACTGCCGGTGATTTTTTAAAAAAAGAGCTGGCCATGCTGGATATGGGGTCTGCTCCCAAACCCGGAAAGATAAAAATTTTTGATCAAAAAAGAATCATTTCCAAAATACGAGCAAAGCACCTTGTACCAGGCAATGCCCGGATTTCAGCTCCAACAAGGGTATACATAAAGCGGGCAAGCCAGGCGGTTGACAAACAGGTTCTGAAAAAAAGAATGGACCAGTATCTTGAACAAAAGCTTGTTAATAAGGAATACCGTGTTTTTGCCTTTGATGTCCGGGGACTGGAACCCTATCCTTCAGGAGATGTGAATCTGGTTTTTGAAAATGGCAATATTTATGATGAGAATGGGAAAATCTGCATTTACGTGGATGTGATTATCAATGGAAAAAAAGAGGACCGGATCACCCTTTTAGGGAAAATTGAAGTTTTTGAGAGGGTTGTTTGTACATCAAAACCATTGAGAAGGGGGGATAAA
>JAAEMC010000482.1 GCA_024225895.1 Desulfobacteraceae bacterium
ATCTTTTTGCTATTTGCGTGGCTTTTTGAGCTTGGGGCAATGCATTTAGTTTTTCGGCAATATCAAGGGCGGCAAGAGACCCTTTTAAAGCTGACGGGATACCGCCATGGACAAAGGCACCGTCACCGGCCACATAAATGGTGTCCACCTGGGATTTGCCAAAAACGTTGGTTCCAGGATAAAAATAGCGCTGAACCGGGTTCCAAAGGTGTTTTAATCCCAGTTGACGGGTAAAATCGCATCGAGGGATCACCCCTTCCTGGACCAGCAACATCCCGGCATCCATTTGCCGGGTCCGGCTTTTAGTTTTAAATGATATCCGTTTCAGGCAATCTCTTCCCTGGGCCATGTATTGGGTAACGCCTTTATAAACCGGCACTTTGGAACGCTTAATATTCATCAGCATGCCCAGGCCTTTGAAAAGTGTGTCAAGGCGTTTCAACGCCCTTGGTAAATGGGGTGCAGCTGCAACATAGTTTTGAATAGGAGTGGTATCAAGGATGGCATGGATATTTACACCCAGATCCATAAGATGGCCTGCTGATAATAGCAGAAGGGGACCACTGCCGGCCAGAACCACCGGCCCGTCAGGAATCATGCCGCTGCTTTTAAAATTGGCATCCACGGCCCCTGCTCCCATAACCCCTGGCAGGGTCCAGCCGGGGAAGGGCACTGGCCGTTCCATGGCCCCGGTGGCAATAATGATATGTTTCCCATTGATCTGGCGGGATTTGTTTTCATGGGAAAAGCAGACATTTCCATCCAGGTCAATCCGCCAGACAATGGCGTTTCCAATATATTCAGCCCGGCTTTCTTTAAATTTTTCAATCAATAACCGGCCTTTTTCATAATCAGCGCCCAGGATTTTACGCTCTTGTTTCCCTGCCCGTTCAATATTTCGATAGATCTGGCCGCCCAGAGAAGGCTGTTCATCCAATACCAGTACGTCCAATCCAAGGTTTGATGCGGTGACTGCTGCAGAAAGTCCGGCCGGGCCTGCTCCAATAATGATGATATCTGAAAAATTTTTCATTTTTCAACTCCTGGATGACCTAACTGCCGTTTAATTTTCATGCCCTCCCTGACTTCAATAAGGCAGGCCTGCTGGTTGGGGATGCCGTCTATCTCCATTAAGCATTCGTGGCAGATTCCCATAAAACAGCATGGTGCCCTTTTTTCAGAATTTACATTGGAAAGCCGCGTAAAATTCTTCTTTGCATGTCCCAGAACGGCTGCCGCAACGGTGATGTTTTGGGACACCTCAAGCAGGGTGCCTTCGAAATCAATGGTCACTTCTTTCCCATTGGCTGGTGGTTTGAATGGTTTAAACATGGAATCTCTCTAAATTGAATGGTTGAATCTCTTTGGGTTTTTCTTTGCCCATTATCCAGGGCGGCAAAAGGGAGAAATGAAGCGATGCCAGGGTGACGCAACTATGGGTTGCAAGCACAAAGGCATTGGGATGTCCTTTGATTTCATCATATATGGGCAGCCCGTCGGAAGTTAATACCCGCAAGCCTCCCCATGACCGCACAATTCGGGTATTGGATAATGAAGGAAAGATTTGTATGGCTCGGTTGGAAAGCCTTGCCGCCACAGAAACAGTGGTGCTGACATCAAACCCGGTATCTTCCTGGGTGGTTCCGATCATGACCGTGCCGCATTCTGTCTGCCGAAGGCCGCTCATGGGAAAAGAAAGAAAGGGTTTGACTCTTTCGGTTACCAGAAGCTGTCCTTTTTCCGGTACAATGGGTATTTCGGGCGGATTATTTGGATCCAGCATAGCTGCCAGGTCAACATTACCGTGGCCTGCTGCCATCACGATCCTTGGTGCTTCAATCTTGCCTTGGGTTGTGGCAAGAACAAAATTTTCCTTATTTTTTTCAATAGCTTGAACCGTACATCCATGGGCAAAAATTCCTCCTTTTTTTTGAAAGACCTTGCGCATGGCTTTTAGAAATAATAAAGGATTCAGATCCCCGTCTATGGGACTGAAACTGGCTCCGGTAACAGCTTCTCCCAATGGGATCTTCCCCACAAGTTCCTGGACTTCTTTGTGGTCAAGCATCTGTGAGGGGTGTTCTTCACCATGGGATGCTGCTGCCCGGTGGAGTCTTTTAATCACCTGGGTTTTTTCTTCTAATTCTTTGTCTCCTAAGCAGGCGATCATCCCTTTACCCAGGCGAAGTTCAACATCTATTGTGCTTTCTTCTTCAAGCGATTTTACAAAATCCCTGGTGGCACGGACAGCATTTTGGGACCAAAGGCTGTAGGGCCGGTGATTAATCCCTTTGCTCTGGGACCAGACCAGGCCGAAATTGGCCTTGGATGCTTTCTGGATGTTGCTGATTTTATCTGCCACAAGAACCCTTGCACCCAGATTGACAAGACCCAGAGCCACCGCAGATCCCATATATCCGCCACCAATCACACAGACATCATATTTTTTTAAGTGTAAAGATGACATGCAACACCTCTTCCCTGTTCCAGCTCCACCCATTGGGGATAGCTTTGTTGACAGATATCCTTTGCTTTGGACCCGGCCCGAAATGGAATAATTTTTTCAGGATCATATTGATAGTAAAGGAAATTGGCGCTGTTCAAGTACTCTTCAGCAGTTTCCCGGCAGTGTAACAATATTTTAGGAAATCCTATGACTGTAATGTTTGCCTTTTTATTCATTTACTCATGTTCTTTGAAAAATTATCAGATTTATGTTTCATAGCTAAAACATTTGTTTTGTCTTTGCAACATTCAAAAGATGTTTGAACACCGGGGAAGATGATTTCTTGACCTGCATCTCGCCGGACATCCTTGGAGGGCCTGGTGCACGCCGTACCCTCTTTTTGGAAATTATAACTGCTTTGCGGGTTGGATTTTGGTTCAGCCAATAACCCAGGCCCACAAGGAGAATTATAGTCCTTACGGGAATATTAACTTTGAGTAGAGAGTTAAAATTCTGCCAGTTCGAATTCAGCAAATTTTTTGCAGGAAATTGTTGAGCAAAGGAAGATTCTTTTATCTCTGGGATATCAGCAAAATGAGA
>JAAEMC010000483.1 GCA_024225895.1 Desulfobacteraceae bacterium
GAAATGCCGGTGCCGGGACAAGGACCGAATCACCCGGGCCCATAATAGCCAGGCACAAATGGGAAATTCCTTCTTTAGAACCAATAGTAAAATAGGTTTCTTTTTCTGCAGATAGATCAATATCATAATGGCGTTTATAATATTTTGCGATTTCAACTTTTAGGTTTTTCATGCCGCTGGATTCTGGATACCGGTGTGCCTTGGGATCATTTGCCACTTCAATGAGTTTATCAATAACCGGCTTTGGTGTAGGGTCCATGGGATTACCCATCCCAAGATCAATGACATCATCACCATTGCGTCTTTTTTCCATCTTCATCTTATTGATCATTCCGAACAAATAAGGCGGAAGCTGACTCATGCGGTTGGCAAAACGAACAATATTATTCTCTTCCAAAACAAAACCCCCCTTAAGGCACAAAGGTTAATAGAAATAATAAACCCATCACATACCAGATTTACAAATAAGAATACAATAGCTTGTTACAATATTGCAAAAGGAAATATCCATTTCCAAAAGTCAGCCTAAAAGGCATTTTAAAAAATTAGGCTGCTATTGACATGTGCATATGTGTGCATTAATGTTTGGTTATGGAAATGATTTACACACAACAGCAAATGGAAATTGTAAACGATCTGGTGGAAGTCCTGGACTCCAAATTTTTTAAAACCTTAAGTGAGCCGGTTAGGGTGCAAATCTTTAAGTTTGTCCTGCTGAACGGCAGGGTAGACATCAGTACCATTGCCGAGAACATGCCCCAGGACCGTTCTGTGATTTCACGACACCTAAACCTGATGCAGGAGGTCGGTATTTTAGCAGCACAAAAAGAAAGCCGTCATGTTTTTTATACGGTGAATTGCGACACTTTTCTGGAGCGGTTTATCAGAATTACAGACTTAACCAAGGCATGTGTTCAAGAATGCGGTCCTTTGGGCTGTAGAATGTCAAAGTAAATTTTTTTAATTAAATATGTGCAAATATGCGCACATTAGCTTGTAAAAAGGAGAAAGAAACATGGAAAAAGAAGAAATAAGAGCAGCGGTCAGGAAGACTTATGGTCAGGTGGCAAGGGCCGGACTCAACCAATCATCAAATCTTTGCTGCAATACCGAACAATCCGATTTGTCATCCGACAAGTCCTCTTGCGGTTGTGGTACAAAAGAGATGACACCAGATCAGGCGTCTGCACTCTTGGGATATTCAGCCAAGGATTTAAAACAGGCCCCAGAAGGATCCAATTTGGGCCTAGGGTGTGGAAATCCAAAAGCCATTGCATCGATTATGCCAGGGGAAACGGTTGTAGATTTGGGATCTGGGGGCGGCTTTGATTGTTTTTTGGCAGCTAAAGAAGTTGGAGAAACCGGCCAGGTGATTGGTGTGGATATGAC
>JAAEMC010000484.1 GCA_024225895.1 Desulfobacteraceae bacterium
AACCTTGAAAGAAATTTATACCTGTCAGTGCAGTTCATGGAGATGGGTGTTCCTGTCTGCATCGCCTTGAATATGATGGATGTGGCTAAAAAACGAGGCATTGAAATTAATATTAAAAAACTTTCAACACTATTGCAGGTGCCGGTGGTCCCAACAGTGGCCAGGAGCGGAAAAGGCAAGATGGAACTAATGCAGGCTGTTGCCAAAAATGCCAATGTCAACCATCAACCCCTGGACATTTCCTATGGCAGGGACATTGATACGGTTCTGGATCAAATGGAACAGATTATTAAATCAGCCAATTTCTTGACCGATAAATACCGGGCAAGATGGGTTGCCTTAAAATATCTTGAGGATGATCAGCAGATCGTTGCTGCCGGTCGAAACCAGACACCCGAAATCTCTGGAAAACTTGAAGAAATCGCCAAAAGACTGGCAAATCACCTTAAAGCAACCCAGGATATCCTTGCCGAAAGCATTATTGCCGATATGCGTTACAGGTATATTAATTTTGTCCTTAAACAGAATGTGATCCAATATAACTATGACAGAAACCGGCTTCAGATGTCCGATAAAATTGATAAGGTCCTGACTAATAGATTTTTAGGCCCAATGATTATGGTTGGTGTAATCCTTGCTCTCTATAAATTTACCTTTACCTATAGTGAATTGCCTGTGGCCTGGTTTGAAGGCTTTTTTGGCTGGCTCTCAGGTGTCATTGACGCTTTTTTACCTGAAGGCCTTTTAAAATCACTCTTTATTGCAGGCATCATAGATGGTGTTGGCGGAGTGCTGGGATTTGTTCCGCTGATTATGTTCATGTTCCTTGGTATCTCTTTTTTAGAGGATTCCGGGTATCTTGCCAGAATCTCCTTTATGTTGGACAGGATTTTCCGGATGTTCGGCCTTCACGGAAGCTCTGTCATGCCGTTTATTGTTTCCGGCGGTATTGCCGGAGGGTGCGCGGTGCCCGGAGTGATGGCCGCACGGACCTTGAAATCACCAAAAGAACGTTTGGCAACACTTTTAACGGTTCCGTTTATGAATTGCGGAGCCAAGCTGCCGGTTTTCGCTCTTTTGGTGGCTGCTTTTTTTGCAGAGAATGAAGCCATGGTTATGATGCTCATTACCATGATTTCATGGATGGGCGCGCTTTTGGTAGCAAAACTTTTAAGGTCCACCTTGCTTAAGGGGGCGTCCACCCCATTTGTTATGGAATTGCCACCATATCGACTTCCGACAATCAAAGGTCTTTTGATCCATACCTGGGAAAGGACCTGGCATTATGTGAAAAAGGCCGGTACCGTTATTTTGGGTATTTCCATTGTGCTGTGGGCCGTGATGACCTTTCCCGGTGTCAGTGATAAACAGGCCCGGGAATTTGAAAAACAACGAAAAGTGATACGAGCCGGTGTTTTGGCAAAAGGACTGGATACCATTGAAAACCTTGAAGAGGACAGGATGTCTGCCGCAGCATTAAAAATAAAAGATCAACTTGTTGAAATTGACGCCAAAGAGGCCCGGACAGGCCTTAAAAATTCAGTGGCCGGCCGGATTGGAATATTTCTGGAAAGGATTACCTGTTTTGCCGGATTTGACTGGAAAACCAATATTGCACTGCTCGGTGGATTTGCAGCCAAAGAAGTGGTGGTTTCAACCCTCGGAATCGCATACTCTTTGGGTGAAGTTGATTCCGAAGAAACCGGCTCCCTTTCAAAACGCTTGGCGAAAGCCCCTGGATGGAACCCTTTAAAGGCATTCAGCCTGATTCTATTTACCATTTTTTATGCCCCTTGTTTTGTTACGGTGGTCTGTATAGCCAAAGAAGCAGGCTCTTGGAAATGGGCGGCCTTTTCAATGGGTTTTAATACGGTGTTTGCCTTTGGTGTGTCGGTTGTTTTTTACCAGCTCGGATCGTTTCTGCTGGTTTGACCATGATCCACCATCAATGCGCCACCTTGATGGTGGATCAGGGATTGATTGGAAAAGGGTAAAATTAAATAGGAGTACTTAAATATGGATACCATCATTGTCGGCGTTATAATTGCCTGCGCTGTGATTTATACTGTTCGAAGATGTGTAAGGATCTATAAACGACAAGGATCTTGTGAATGTGGTCAGGGATGTTCCTGCCAATCGAAAGATAACTGTGGGAAGGATACAAACATTTCTTTTTAAAAATTGACATATCATATTTCATTATAAAAAAACCTGTGCGACATGAAGAAACTGTAAAGCCAAAAACCGTGCAGCATGGATTTTTGAATTTTGGGGCACCTTTTTTTGAAATATCCAGTTGGGACTTTATCATTGTCATTATGAAATTCGTTACTATAATGTATAAAAATTATGTTTCATCATCATTATTTGTCAGTTGTTTTGAAATAGTTTAAGAAAATTTTTATCTGTGAGGTATTCCATGACCGATGACAACCAGCCCATTACCCCGGAAATTGTAGATGAAGAAGAAGAAGCTAAAAGCCAACTGATTCAGCATGCGGTTAAGCCTGAAATCCTTTATCTGGTTCCCATTACCGGCCGCCCCCATCTGCCGGCCCAGGTTCAGCCGCTGGTAGTGAACAAAGACAGATGGCAGGAAACACTAAAAAAAGCATCTGAAACATCCAATAATCTTTTAGGCCTTTCTTATTTAAAGGAAGTAAAAAGCAAAACCATTCACACCAAAGATTTTCCTGAAGTGGGGTGTGTGATCCGGATGCTGAAAGTGGTGGAAATGGAAGGCAATCTTCAGTTTGTCGCCCAGGGCTTAGAACGATTTAAAATCACCCGGTTTTTGTCGGATAAACCGCCATTTGTGGTACAGGTGGAATATTTTGAACAAGAAAAGGAGAGTGAGGAAGAACTTAAAGCCTATGCCATCTCCATCATAAATTCCATTAAACAGCTTTTAAGCCTCAACCCCTTGTATAAAGAGGAATTAAAGCAATACCTAAACCGCTTCAGCCCGGACCAGCCCTCGCCTTTAACTGATTTTGCGGCCGGGATTACCTCTGCCAATGGTAATGAGCTTCAGGAAATACTGGAATCGGCTTCCATTATTGCGCGTATGAAAAAGGTAATGGTAATGCTGCAAAAAGAGATTGAAATTGCCAAACTCCAGACTAAGATTCAAAAAGATGTAAATACCAAGGTCGATGATAACAAACGTAAATTTTTCTTAAGAGAGCAGCTCAAAGCTATTCAAAAAGAGCTGGGCATCCAAAAGGATGATAAAACCTCTGATGTGGATAAATTCAAAGAGAAATTTGAAAAACTGGATCCGCCCGAACATGTGGTCAAGCGCTTTGATGAAGAGATCGAAAAATTATCCGTTCTGGAGACCGGATCTTCTGAATACGGTGTTACCAGGAATTATCTGGATTGGGTAACCGCCTTTCCCTGGGGAGTCTATTCTGAAGATAACATTGACATCCAAAGGGCGGAACAAGTCCTGGAACGGGATCATGCCGGTTTGTCCGATGTCAAGGAACGGATCATCGAGTTCTTTGCAGCCGGTGTCTATAAAAAGGACATTTCCGGTTCTATTATTCTTTTTGTGGGACCACCGGGTGTGGGGAAAACATCCATTGGAAAATCCATTGCTGAAGCATTGGGCAGAAAATTTTACAGGTTCAGCCTGGGCGGTATGCGGGATGAAGCAGAGATCAAGGGGCACCGCAGAACCTATGTGGGGGCGCTGCCGGGCAAACTTGTCCAGGCCTTGAAAGATACAGAAGTTGCCAATCCTGTGATCATGCTGGATGAGATCGACAAGATCGGAGCATCATATCAGGGTGATCCTGCTTCTGCACTTTTAGAAGTCCTTGATCCGGAACAGAACGCTGAATTTTTAGATCATTACCTGGATTTGCGGATTGATCTTTCCAAGGTGCTTTTTATCTGTACGGCCAACCAGTTGGATACAATCCCGGGGCCGCTTTTGGACCGGATGGACCGGATTAATTTGTCAGGTTATATCACAAGGGAAAAACTGGAAATCGCCAGAAAGCATTTATGGCCAAGGCTTTTAAAACGTAATAAACTGACCTCCAAGATCATTACCATCACAGATCCCACAATCCGGGCTC
>JAAEMC010000485.1 GCA_024225895.1 Desulfobacteraceae bacterium
AGTTCCGGGTTTGATGGCGGCTTTATAGGCCGTTTTTCCATTTTTATACACTATCTGCCCGTCAGCATCCATGACATGCTCCACAATACTTGGTATGGGATAACGGCCGGCATTGACAATGGCACTGGCCAGCATAGCGCCGAAAATGGGAGAAATGGTGGTCTGGGTATTGAATCCGCAACCCAGTTCCGCCAGGCGATACGGGTTGTCTGTTATCTCAACAAACCCGGAATCAAATTCAAATTCCGAGTTGGCTTTCTGGTTAAAGCCAAAGGCATTGGCATAACGTTTCAGTTTTTCAGGCCCCAGGCTGTTGCTTCCCAGTTTTCCGAAAACCGGGTTGACGGACTCCGCAAACGCTTTGCCAAAAGATATTTTGCTGGTGTATTTGTTTTTTTTGTTTTTAAGCTGGCGTCTATACAGCGTATATTTATTGCCATTGAAATACATGGGTGTATGGGCATTATAGCCAAGTGCTTCAACCGTTGCAGCTGCTGTAATAATTTTAAATATGCTGGCGGCCGGGTAGTCTGAAACAATACAGGGATTAGCCTCAGGATTATCAAGGTCAAAGCCTGCCATGGCAATAATTTTTCCAGTGATCGGGTCCATCACCACAAAGGCGATCCGCTGGGGCTTACCCCTTGAAAGTGTTTTGAGCCGGTTAATAGTGGAAATAAGGTATGCCTGCAGGTCTGAATCAATGCTGGTTTTGATTTTATATGTTGTTTCCTTTGAATTCACCAGCAGGGTATCAGATCCAGCATTGACCAGATTAGTGGTTTGAAGAAGCGATTTGAGTTCTTTTTTGGAAAGGATATCGTGTTGTTCTTGTACGGCTTTGGTTTTTGATTTTGATTTGGATTTTAGGAAAAGAGAATCTGAA
>JAAEMC010000486.1 GCA_024225895.1 Desulfobacteraceae bacterium
AAGAAATAGTAAGAAATCCGGTAACATTTCCTCTCCAAAAACAAAAAAGTTTGAAAGGAGATCGGAAAAATTGGTTAAAATATATTAAAATATATGTACACTCCGTCGATATAAAGGTAAAGCCAGCATTTTTTTTCAGTTTGACGTATACGGCGTAGACAAGTAGTGTTGGTGAAGCCTTCGCTTGCTGGCCCCCCGATAAGCTTTTTAATATATTGTTTTTGCGTGATGTGTTAGCCATGGTGGTGGTCTTTGCTTATAAGGTATCGATTGGGCATCCAGGCGCATAACCTCAACCATGTACCCCGTCATGCATATAGGACAAATTTTGTATTTGTTCTTGTTGGTTTTGTAGGAATCGCCGGAATTGTCAGAAGATTCCGGCTGATTCCTTTCTTTTTCCTGCACTTGAATTTGCACCTGGGTCTTTTTGTTTAATAATAGAAGGAGTGTCTGTATTCTTTTGAGCCAATCCTGATTTGTGGGACTTAGAAAGCCGTAATATCTGACTTTGTGGAACCCTTTAGGTAGTCCATGTTGAAGAAATCGGCGCATGAACTCCAATGCTTTTAGTGGCACGCATTTCCAGTCTTTTGCACCTACCGGTTTGTATTTGAAGGTCACTGTTTCTTCATGTGGGTTGATTTCCACGATACGGCTATTGGTAATGGCAGTGCGATGGAGATATCGCGCCAGATACTCCAGCACTTTTTCTGTGTGAGAAAGAGTGGGCTTACTATAGACTACCCATTTTTTTGGAGTGTTAGTCAGGCATTTATCGTCGAATACTTTCTGTGGAAGTTCTTCTCTGGCCAATTGGAGGAATTTGGCTCGAAAAATCTTAGAGAGCGCTTTTACCGGCACCAGATAGTTGTGTCTTGCCAGGTATATGTGCTGTTTGTCCTTAGATAGCCCTACTCCCGGAACTAAACAGTGCAAGTGAGGGTGAAACCCCAATGCCCTGCCCCAGGTGTGAAGGACAACCAGAATACCGATTTGGCCCCCCAGATATCGTTTATCAGCGGTCAGTTTCTTTAGCGCATAAACAGCAGCTTTGAAAAGAATGGTGTACATTACCTTCTGATTAGACCGAACAATCGGTCGTAGTTGTCTTGGGAGGGTAAAGACCAGATGAAAATATGGGACCTCTAATAACTCTTGCTTTCTCTTTTCCAGCCAGGTGTGGCTTTTGGCCAAATGGCACTGAGGGCAACTTCGATTGCAGCAGGAGTGATAGACATATTTCATATGTCCACATTTATTACATTTGACAAGCCGTCCGCCTTTAACCCCGCTGCGACAGGTAGCAATATCCCACAAGGCTTTTATATGACCAGGTAACATGGCATGGGCAAAGCGAGCCATATACTGTCGCCCAAAAGTTAAAAAAACCTCTGACAAGGTAGGCAATGCTTACCTCACTTTTTCTTTTCTATTACCCCAATAT